>PKQS01000009.1:300000-438289 GCA_017577945.1 Bacillota bacterium | reverse complement strand
TTCCGGTGCGCATAGCGGAGGGGAAACACCCGTTCCCATTCCGAACACGGCAGTTAAGCCCTCCAGCGCCGATGGTACTGCCCGGGCCACCGGGCGGGAGAGTAGGTCCGTGCCGGGAAAGTTTTTGAGCACGGCGCCGGATAACGGCGCCGTGCTCTTTTTTTGCATGCCGGAGACCCCTTCTTGTTGCTTCGCGGCGAACTTGGGCCGAGCCCCGCCCGAAGGTCCAGCGCCGCCCGTCAGGCGGCGCTGGACCGGCGGCGCAGCGCTTTGACGAGCTCCACGCCGACCCAAGGAGCGGCGACGGCCGGCAGCAAGACGCGCCAGTGCTGGGCGTCCAGCGGCGTCACGTCGAAGACGGGCTCAAGGAACGGGACGGTCATCACGGCCAGCTGCAGCACGGCCGAGACCGCCACCGCCAACAGCAGGGGCCGGTTCGTGAACCAGCCGATCGTAAACAGGCTCGCGTCCGTCGAGCGCACGTTGAAGCTGTGGGCCAGCTGCGTGAACACCAGCGTCGCGAAGGCCAGCGTCCGCGCCTGCGCGGGCGTACCGTGGTTCAGTCCCCACCAATAGGCGCCCAGCGTCAGCAGCCCCAGCAGGATGCCCTGCCAGGCGATGTGGACGCCCAAGCCGCCGCTGAAGACGCTTTCTTTCGGGTGGCGCGGCCGGCGGCGCATGACGCTCGGCTCTGCCGGTTCCACGCCCAGCGCCAGCGCCGGCAACCCGTCGGTGACCAGGTTGACCCACAAGAGTTGAATAGGTGTGAGCGGCGAGCCGAGGCCCAACGCGATCCCCAGGAAGATGGCCACGATTTCGCCGATGTTGCACGAAAGGAGATAGTGGATGGCCTTGCGGATATTGGCGTAGATGACGCGGCCTTCCCGGACGGCCGCGACAATCGTGGCGTAGTTGTCGTCGGCCAGCACCATGTCCGCGGCGGCGCGGGAAACGTCCGTGCCGCTGATGCCCATGGCGCAGCCGATGTCCGCCCCTTTCAGCGCCGGCGCGTCGTTGACGCCGTCACCCGTGACGGCTACCACGGCCCCGTTGGCCTTTAGAGCGCGCACGATGCGCAGCTTGTGCTCCGGGCTGACCCGGGCGAACACACTGACGACCTTGACCGCCTCCTGGAGCGCCTGGTCGTCCATCGCGTCCAGCTCGCGCCCCGAGATGACCCGCGCCTCTTCGCCTTCGCCGATCAGACCCAGGCGCTTGGCGATGGCCGCAGCCGTGGCCGCGTGGTCGCCCGTCACCATGAGCGTGCGGATGCCGGCCTGTTTCGCTTCCTGGATGCTTTGCGCGACCTCCGGCCGCGGCGGATCGAACATGCCGACGATTCCGATGAAAATCAGGTCCTGCTCGGCTTCTTCCGCATCGGGCCGTTCAGGAACCGACGACCAGGGCCGGCACGCGACCGCCAGCACTCGCAACGCGAGCTCGGCCAGGCGGGCGTTGTCGGCGAGGATGCGCTGCCGATCTGCGTCGGTCAGCGGCCGCACGCCGTTTCCGTCCAGCACCGAGCGGCACCGCTCGAGGACGACGTCCGGCGCCCCCTTCGTGAACGCCAGCACGGGGCCCAAGGCCCGGGCGCCGGGCACGAAGCGCTCGGCTTCTTCCGTCATGCGATGGAACGTCGTCATCCGCTTGCGGTCCGAGTCAAACGGAAGCTCGGCCACTCGCGGCGCCGCCTTCTCCAGGGCCGACAGATCGACGCCCATTCGGCGCGCGGCAACGAGCAGCGCGGTTTCCGTCGGGTCGCCCACGAGCTTCAGTTCGCCCGCGTCCTCTTCAAGCCGCGCATCGTTGGCCAGCGCGCCGCCGGCCACCAGCCAGGCGACGTCGGGCGCCAGCGGGGGAGCAGAGGGCCGCGCCGAGCCGGAGTCGCCGGCGTCCGCCGCTTCGCCCGCGGACGGGGCCGCCGTGTCCCCTTCGACGTCAAGACGCACCTCGCTGGCCAGCGTCACCAGGTGGGTGACCGTCATGCGGTTGAGCGTCAGCGTGCCGGTCTTGTCCGATGCAATGACGGTCGCGGCGCCCAGCGTCTCCACCGCCGGCAGCCGGCGCACGATGGCGCGGCGCTGGGCCATGCGCTGCACGCCCAAGGCCAGCACGATGGTGACGATAGCCGGCAAGCCTTCGGGGATGGCCGCCACGGCCAGGCTCACCGAAGTCAGCAGCATATCAATGAAACTTTGTCCTTGCACCAGCCCGATGACAAAGACCAACACGACCAGCCCGCCGGCGACCAGGCCCAGCGTTCGGCCCACTTCCGCCATGCGGCGCTGGAGCGGCGTCTCTTCGGCGGGCTCTTCCGCCAGAATGCCGGCGATCTTGCCTAGGGCCGTGTTGATGCCCGTCGCGTACACGACGCCGACGCCGCGGCCGTAGGTCACCGTTGTGCCGCTGAAGACGAGATTGGCCAGGTCCCCGAGGCCGTGCACTTGGGCGGCGTCGATGGGCGCGGCCCGCTTTTCCACAGGCTCCGACTCACCCGTGAGCGTCGATTCGTCCACTTTCAGCGCGGCGGTCTCCAGGAGCCGCGCGTCGGCTGGCACGCTGTCGCCGGCCTCCAGAAGAATGATATCGCCCGGGACCAGTTCTTCCGCGGGAATTTGGCGTACATGCCCGTCCCGCACGACCCGGGCCGTGGGCGCGCTGATGCGTTTGAGCGCTTCCAGCGAAGCCTCGGCGCGCTGTTCTTGCGTCGCTCCCAAGACGGCGTTGAGCAAGGCGATGGCGAGGATGACGAAAACGTCCACCCATTCCCTCAGAACGGCCGACAGCACCGCCGCCCCCAGCAGCACCAAAACCAGCGGCTCCGTCAGCTGTTCCCACAACATCTGGACGAAGCTGCGGCGGGGCGCCGAGGGCAGCTTGTTGGGCCCGTAGCGAGCCAGGCGCGCCGCCGCCTCGCTGGACGAAAGACCCGTTTGGGCGTCGGACCCCAGCGCCGCCAGCACCGCAGCCGCGTCGGGCTGCGCCCAGCGCAGCTGGTCGGCGGCGCCGGCGGTCGGATGTGAAGCAGTGTTCGATGTTCGTTCCGTCGTCAACGGAGTGTGCCTCCTCGTGCGACCAAATTACGTTGAGCCGGGCGGGTCCCCGTTATGCGTCGAGGTGCTGTCCTCAACGAGGAGGTATCCGCCATCGACCTCGACGGCACCTTCCAGCAAGGCGAGAAAATCCTCATGGTGGTTGCCGCGCTTGTCCACCAGGCGGCCGTCCATCTTCTCGACTTGGCACGGGGCGGATCCGTTTGTTACGATCATGTGCTGGAAACAGGCTAGTGCGAGGTGAGACGCTAGTGGCCGGTCACTCCAAATGGGCCAACATCAAGCACAAGAAGCAGAAGGAAGACGCACGGCGCGGCAAGCTGTTCACGAAACTGTCGCGGCAGATCACGCTGGCAGCCCGCGAAGGAGGACCGGACCCTGGCAAGAATCCGCGCCTCCGCTTCGCCATTGAACAGGCGCGAGCCGCCAACATGCCGATGGAAAACATCGAGCGGGCCATCAAGCGCGGTACGGGCGAGCTGGAAGGCGCCGCCTACGAGCAGCTGATCTATGAAGGTTACGGCCCCGGAGGCGTCGCCATTTTGCTCGAGATTATGACGGACAACCGCAACCGCACCGCCAGCGAGATTCGGCATCTTTTCTCGCGCTACGGCGGCAGCCTGGGCGAGACGGGCTGCGTGTCCTGGATGTTTACGCGGCGAGGCGTCATCACGTTCGACCGCGCGGCGGTCGCGGACGAAGACGCGTTCTTGATGGAGGCGCTGGAGGCCGGGGCCGAGGACGTCCAGATCGAGGACGACTACATCGAGGTGTACACCGACCCGGCGGAGCTCCACGCCGTGAGGGAGAAGCTGGAGGCGGCCGGGTACGTCGCCACGGCGGCGGAGCCGCGCCGCATTCCTTCCACTACTGTCCCGGTGTCGGGCCATACGGCGGAGCAGCTGTTCAAGCTGCTGGACGCGCTGGAAGACCACGACGACGTCCAGTCCGTGTCGGCTAACTTCGACGTGCCCGAAGACGTGCTGCAGGCGCTGGAGTCGTAGCGGACGGTTGAAATCCCCGCGCATGGGGCACGCTACGGAAAAATATGCCTTCGTGCCCGTGCGTGGAGGGATGCGCCGTGCCGCAGCGCTGGCGCTGGCTCGCTTGGCTGGCGGCGGCGGGAGCGTTCGCCGCCGGTTTCGTCGCCGCTCTGGGCGCGCTGGTTCCGGCGCCGCCGGGGCCGGAACCGGCGGCGCCCATCGCGGAGACGCTGCCGGCCGAGCCGGTTTGTTCGGAAGCTGACTTGGCGGACAGGTTCGTCGGCGTGTACGCCGGCGAAGTGGCGATTTACGCCGGGAACCCCGGTGGATGCAGCCGCCTGGTGGAGACCACGGGGATTCCCGTGGAACAGCTGTCGACCTTTCAGCGCCTCGATGTCGAGCGAGGCATCGCTTTCTCGGGCGACGACGAGCTGTTTCAAATTCTTGAGGGCCTGACGGCGCCGTAGCCGCGCCGCGGCGTCCGAGAAGGAAAGACCGGAACCGACAGCGAAAGCCGAACAAAGAGTCGGCTGGGAGGACGTTCCGGTTTGCGAATTCTCGGCATCGATCCGGGCCTGTCGATTACGGGCTACGGCGTCGTCGACGGCTTGCCGCGGCCGACGGCCGTCCGCTTCGGCGGCTTGCGCACGCCCGCCGGAGTGCCCGAGGCCGTGCGGCTGCGCATGCTATACGAAGCCGTGAGCGGCATCATCCGCGAGCTGTCGCCGGACGTTTTGGCCATCGAAGAACTGTTCTTCAATAAGAACGCCCGCAGCGCCATGGCGGTAGGGCAAGCGCGCGGCGTCATTTTGCTGGCCGCCGCGGAAGCAGGCCTGGAAGTGCGCGAGTTCACTCCACTGGAAGTCAAGCTGGCCGTCACGGGACAAGGGCGTGCCGCCAAAGAACAGGTGGGCTACATGGTCAAAGCGCTGCTGGCGCTGGACGAGGTGCCGCGGCCCGACGACGTCACCGACGCGCTGGCGGTGGCGCTGACGTGCGCCCAGACGATGCAGACCAAGCGGCGTTGGGGGGCGTGCGAGCTTGATTAGCCTGCTGCGGGGCCGGGTCGTAAGGTGCGGACCGGATTGGACGGTCATCGACGTCGGCGGCGTCGGCTTTCGCGTGGCGGTGCCCGCGGCGACGGCCGCCGAGCTGTCCCCGGGGCAAGAAACGACGCTGCACGTGCACACGTACGTGCGGGAAGACACCCTCGCCCTGTACGGCTTCGCCCGGGAAGAGGAACTGCGCTTGTTCGAGCAGATCGTGAGCGTGTCGGGCCTGGGACCCAAGCTGGCGCTTACGGCGCTGTCGACCTTGCGTCCGGAGGAATTCCGGCGCGCGGTGGTGGAGGGCGACGAGGCCACGCTGACGCGCATTCCCGGCGTAGGGCGCAAGACGGCCCAGCGCCTCATCCTGGAGCTGAAGGGCAAGCTGCAGGCCGATGCGGCTCTCGGCGCGCCGGCGGAAGCCGCGGCTGGGTCGGCGGCCGAGGAAGATGCGGTGGCGGCGCTGATGGCGCTGGGATACGCCCAGGCGGACGCGGCCAGGGCTGTGCGCGCGGCGCGCCAGGCGGCGCCGGGCGCGGAGGACGCGGCCCAGCTGGTGCGGCTGGCTTTGCGCCAGCTGGCCACGCTGCCGTAAGGCTGGGAAAGAGCAGCGCGTGGGCTCGCTGGGGAGGTCGACACGGTGAGCAGAGACGAGGATCGGATCGTCAGCGCACGCATCAGGCCGGAAGATGTAGAACTCGAGCCCAGCCTGCGGCCGCGGCGGCTGTCCGCGTATATCGGCCAGGAGCCCATTAAGAAGAGCTTGGCGGTCTTCATCGAAGCTGCGCTCGCGCGTTCGGAGGCGCTGGACCACGTGCTGCTGAGCGGTCCGCCGGGGCTCGGCAAGACGACCCTGGCGTATGTGATCGCCAATGAGCTGGGCGTCAACTTGCGCGTGACCTCGGGTCCCGCCATCGAGCGGCAGGGGGACCTGGTGGCCATCCTGACCAACCTGGAGCCGCGGGACGTCTTGTTTATCGACGAAATCCACCGCCTCAACCGGGCCGTGGAGGAAGTGCTGTACCCGGCCATGGAGGACTTCGCCGTCGACATCGTCATTGGCCGGGGCCCCAGTGCGCGCACGTTGCGGCTGGAGCTGCCGCCGTTTACGCTCATCGGCGCCACGACCCGGGCCGGACTGTTGACGTCGCCCTTGCGCGACCGCTTCGGCGTGCTGTTCCGGCTGGAATACTACAGCCAGGACGAGCTGACGCTCATCGTCAAGCGCTCGGCCGAGGTGCTGGGCGTCGACATCGACGAGGAGGGCGCTCGGGAGATTGCCCGGCGGGCGCGCGGCACGCCGCGCATCGCCAACCGGCTGCTGAAGCGGGTACGGGACTACGCGCAGGTGCGGGCCGACGGGCGCGTCACCGGGCCGGTGGCGCGGGAGGCGCTGTCGCTGCTGGACGTGGACGAGCTGGGCCTCGACCGGGTCGACCGCGCCCTGCTGAGCACCATCATCGACAAGTTTGACGGCGGGCCCGTCGGCGTCGAGACGCTGGCCGCGGCGGCGGGGGAAGAAGTGGAAACCATCGAGGACGTGTACGAGCCGTACCTGATGCAGATCGGGTATCTGGAGCGCACGCCCCGGGGGCGGAAGGCGACGGCGTTGGCGTACCGGCACTTGAACCGGCCCTTGCCGCGCCAGGGCGACGCGGGCGAGCGGCCGGAAGCCGCCGGGCGCATCAACCAGCGGGGGTTGTTCGAGGAGGCGTGAGCTTTGTCCGGCATTGGGCGAACGTTGATCGCGGCGGGCGCGTTGCTGATGCTGGCGGGGCTGGCGCTGGTGGTCGTGGAACGTTTCGGCCTGCCGCGCCTGCCGGGCGACATCGTTATCCGTCGCGGGAATTGGACGTTTTACTTTCCCATCGCGACGTCGCTTTTGCTGAGCGCCATTCTCACGCTCCTGGCGTATTTGTTCCGGCGGTGACGCCCGGCGGAGGAGGCTGCGCCCGTGTCGCTGTACAAGGCGGAAGGTGTCGTGCTTCGCACGCGAAATCTCGGCGAAGCCGATAAAATCGTTACGTTATTTACCGCGGAACGGGGTAAAGTAGAAGCGGCGGCCAAAGGCGCCAGGCGCCCCCGCAGCCGGCTGCTGGGCCCAACGCAGCTGTTTACCCACGGCAGGTACTTGCTGTTCGAGCGCCAGTCTCTGGATACCCTCAGCCAAGGGGAGATCGTGCACTCCTTTTTGCCGCTGCGTGAGGATCTGTTGCGCATGGCCTACGCCAGCTACGTGGCGGAGCTCGTCGACCGGCTGACCGAGCTCAATGATCCGCACCCGCGGCTTTTTTCCGTCCTCGTGGCCGTGTTGCGCCAGCTGGCGGAAGGACGGCAGCCCGCGCTGACCGCGCGGTACTTCGAGCTGCAGCTCCTGCAAGAGCTGGGCTTTCGCCCGCACTTGTCCGGCTGCGTCCGCTGCGGGGCACAGGAAGCCTTTTGGTTCGGCACCGAGCTGGGCGGCTTGATCTGCGAGCGCTGCCGCACGGCGGATCCAAGCGCGGCGCGGCTCGACGGCGAGACCGTCGAAATCATGCGGTTTCTGCTGCGATCCGAGCCGGACAGGCTGGAAATATTGCGTCCTTCTGTCAAGAGCATGCAGGCGATGGGCGATGTTCTGCCGAAGTTCTGTCTAATGAGAGCGGGCGGGTGGCTGCACTCGCTGGACTTCTTGCGTTCCTTGGATGCGGCGGAGTCGCAGGGGGTTGCACCGTGAACTTTCAAGACATGATTTTCGCCCTGGAGCGCTACTGGGCGGATCAAGGCTGCATCATTTTGCAGCCGTACGACATCGAGGTAGGCGCCGGCACGATGCACCCGGCCACGTTCTTGCGGGTCCTGGGGCCCGAGCCTTGGCGGGCGGCGTACGTGCAGCCGTCGCGGCGGCCGACGGACGGCCGCTACGGGGAAAACCCCAACCGGCTGCAGCATTACTACCAATACCAAGTGATTCTCAAACCGTCGCCGGACAACGCGCAAGAGCTTTACCTGAACAGCCTGCCGGCCATCGGCATCGACCCGTCGAAACACGACATCCGCTTCGTTGAGGACGACTGGGAGTCGCCGACGCTGGGCGCGTGGGGACTGGGCTGGGAAGTATGGCTTGACGGCATGGAGATTACCCAGTTCACGTATTTCCAGCAGTGCGGCGGCTTGGACCTGAAGCCGGTGTCGGTGGAGCTGACGTACGGCCTGGAACGGCTGGCGATGTACCTGCAAGGCGTCGACAACGTGTTTGATCTGGTCTGGGTCGACGGCGTCACCTACGGCGACGTGTTCCACCAGAACGAAGTGGAGCAGTCGCGCTACAACTTCGAGCTGGCGGACACGGACCTGCTCTTTTCGCTGTTTGATCGCTTCGAAGCGGAGGCGGCGCGCCTAGTGGCTCTGGACGCGGTGCTGCCCGCGTACGACTACGTTTTGAAGTGCTCGCACGTGTTCAATCTCCTCGACGCGCGCGGCGCCTTGAGCGTGACGGAGCGGACCAAGTATATCGGGCGCGTGCGCAAGCTGGCC
The DNA here is from genome assembly GCA_017577945.1 of Bacillota bacterium. NCBI lineage: Bacteria > Bacillati > Bacillota > Bacillota bacterium. The sequence continues at coordinate 429,691 of PKQS01000009.1, read as the reverse complement.
CGCGAGTGCGCGACGGCTTACGTCGCGCAGCGGGAGCGGCTGGGCTTTCCGCTGCTGCGCCGGGAGGTGGCGCGGTCGTGAGCATGGACCTGCTGGTCGAAATCGGCACAGAGGAGCTCCCGGCCCGATTCGTGGACGCGGCCGTGGAGCAAATGCGGGAGACGGCCGAACGGCAGCTGGCTGAGCTGCGCTTGACGTACGAGCGTATGGAGACGATGGGCACGCCCCGGCGGCTGGCGCTGCTGGTGTTCGGGCTGGCGGACAAGCAGGACGATCTCATCCGGGAGACGAGAGGACCGTCCGCCAAAGTCGCGTTCGACGAGACGGGCGCGCCGACCAAGGCGGCCCTGGGCTTCGCCCGTTCCCAAGGCGTAGCGGTGGAAGATTTACAGGTGCGCGAGACGGAGCAGGGCGCTTACGTGTTCGCCGTCTCGCGCGAGGCGGGGCTGCCGACGGACGAAGTCTTGACGCGTTGGTTGCCTGAGTTTGTGACAGGGATAACTTTCTCGAAGTCCATGCGCTGGGGCGACGGGTCCCTGCGCTTTGCGCGGCCGATCCGCTGGCTGGTGGCGCTGCTCAACGGCCGCGTGCTGCCGGTGTCGGTCGACGGCGTGACGGCCGGCAACACCACCCGCGGGCATCGCTTCCTGGCACCCGAACCGATCGAGCTTGCGGGGCCCGCCGACTACGTGGAGCGGCTCCGGAAGGCGTACGTGCTGGTGGACGGCACCGAACGCAAGCGGGCCGTGCTGGAGGAAGTGCGGCGCGCCGCGGCGGCTTGCGGCGGCCGGGCGCTGGAAGACGAAGCGCTGGTTAACGAGGTGGCCAATCTCGTGGAGTGGCCCACCGCCGTGGTCGGCTCGTTCGACGAGGCGTACCTGCAGTTGCCGCGGGCCGTGCTGGTGACGCCCATGCGCGAACACCAGCGGTACTTCCCGATCGTGGACGAGGCGGGGCGGCTGCTGCCGCTGTTTGTGGCCGTGAGCAACGGGCCGCGGGAGGATATGGACGTCATCCGCCGCGGCAACGAGAAGGTGCTGGCGGCACGGCTGGCCGACGCGCGCTTCTTCTACGACGAAGACCGGCGCAAGCCGTTGGCTGACTACGTGCCGCGGCTGAAAGGCGTCGTGTTCCAAGAGCAGCTGGGCAGCGTGTACGAGAAAGTGGAGCGGGTGCGCGAGCTGGCGGCCGCGCTGGCGGACATGGTGGGCGCCGACGACGAGGTCCGGCAGGTTCTGGATCGGGCCGCGTATTTGTGCAAGGCCGACTTGGTGACGCTAATGGTGTATGAGTTCCCCGAGCTGCAAGGCGTCATGGGCCGCGAGTACGCCCTGCTGTCGGGCGAAGGCGAAGCCGTGGCCGACGCGGTGTACGAGCATTACCTGCCGCGCTTCGCCGGCGACGAGTTGCCGCGGACGCTGGCCGGTGCGTTGCTGAGCGTCGCGGACAAGCTGGACACCATCGTCGGCTGCTTCGGCGTCGATTTGATCCCGACGGGTTCGCAAGACCCGTACGCGCTGCGGCGCCAGGCGCTGGGCGTCGTGCGCATCGTCAGCGGGTTTCCGCTGGCGCTCAATCTCACGCGAGCGTTGTCGGCCGCCGCGGCGGCGTACGGCGGACGGTTCGACGGCGACGAAGAGCTCATCCAAAAGGTCGTGGACTTTTTCCGGCAGCGGATTCGCGGGCTGCTCTTGGAGCAGGGCGTGCGGTACGATTTCGTGGAAGCGGTGGTCCGTGCCGGCATCGACGATGTGGCGGGGGTGTTCGAACGGGCCGAGGCGCTGGTGGCCTTCAGCCGCGATCCCGGTTTCGAGGCGCTGGTGACGGCCTATGGGCGCGCCGTCAACTTGGCGGCGAAAGGCCACTCGGCCATCGTCGACCCGGCGTTGTTCCAGGCGGACGCGGAGCGGGAGCTGTATGCCCAAGTGCAGCGGCTCGAGGCGCATGTGGAGGAACTGACGAAGGCGCGGCGCTGGCAGGAGGCGCTGGCCGGGCTGGCCGGCCTGCGCCCGTACGTTGACAGGCTGTTCGACGAGGTTATGGTCATGGCTCCGGAGGAAACGCTGCGTCGCAACCGTTTGGCGCTGCTGCGGAGAACGGTGCAGCTGTTCGCCCGGGTGGCGGACTTCAGCGCGGTCGTGGCGTAGCGAGTCCATATAGAGCAGATGAGGGGGCAGTACCAAATGGAGAAGCACGTCTACTTCTTCGGTGCAGGTCATGCTGACGGCGACGAAACTATGAAGTCGCTGCTCGGCAGCAAAGGGGCCAATCTTGCTCAAATGGTGAAGCTCGGCATTCGGGTTCCGCCGGGTTTCACTATTTCTACGAAGATGTGCGCCGCGTACTATGCCGCCGGCCGCAAGCGTCCCGCGGAGCTCGACGCGCAGATTGACGAGGCGCTGCGCCGCCTGGAGGAAGTGATGGGACAGCGGCTCGGCGATCCCGAGAACCCGCTGCTGGTGTCCGTTCGTTCCGGCGCTCCCATCTCGATGCCGGGCATGATGAACACGGTGCTCAACATCGGCCTCAATGACGAGACGCTGGTCGGGCTCGCCCGCCGGACCAACAACGAGCGCATGGCGTACGACAGCTATCGGCGCCTGCTGCAAATGTACGGCGACGTGGTGCTGGGCGTGCCGCACGAGAAGTTCGAGGAGCGCATTGACGCGATCAAGAAGGAGCGCGGCATCACGGCGGACACCGATTTGACCGTCGACGACCTGAAGCGGCTCGTAAACGAATTCAAACAGATCATCCTGGAGCATACCGGCAAGCCGTTCCCGATGGACGCCAAGGAGCAGCTGCTGCGGGCCATCGACGCCGTGTTCGAGTCGTGGAACACGCCGCGCGCGGTGCGCTACCGCCAGATCCGCGGCATCCCGGAGGACCTGGGGACGGCCGTCAACGTGCAGGCCATGGTGTTCGGCAACACGGGCAACCGGTCCTGCACGGGCGTGGCGTTCACCCGCAACCCGTCCACGGGCGAGAAGGAACTGTACGGCGAGTTCCTCGTCAACGCGCAGGGCGAGGACGTGGTGGCGGGCATCCGTACGCCGAGCCCCATCTCCGAGCTCAAGACGCTGATGCCGGAAGTGTACGAGGAGCTGGCGGACATCGCGCGGCGGCTTGAACAGCACTACCGTGACGTGCAGGACATCGAGTTCACGGTGGAAGAGGGCCGGCTGTACATGCTGCAGACGCGCACGGGCCAGCGCACGGCGCAGGCGGCGGTGCGCATCGCGGTCGACATGGTGGACGAGGGCCTCATCGACAAGCGCACGGCCGTCATGCGGGTGACGCCGGACCAGGTCGCGCAGCTGCTGCACAAGCAGATCGCTCCCGGCGCCAAGGTGGACGTTATCGCCAAGGGCCTGCCGGCTTCGCCGGGCGCGGCCACGGGCCAGATCGTGTTCACGGCGCACGACGCCGAGAAGTGGGCCGCGGAAGGCAAGGAAGTCATCCTCGTCCGGCGCGAAACGTCGCCTGACGACATCGGCGGCATGCACGCGGCGGCCGGCATCTTGACGTCCCGCGGCGGCATGACCTCGCACGCGGCGGTCGTCGCTCGCGGCATGGGTAAGTGCTGCGTGGCCGGCGCGTCGGACCTGCACGTCGACGAGGCGCAGAAGAAGCTCATCGTCAACGGCCGGGTGTTCCATGAGGGCGACTGGCTGACCATCAACGGCAGCACGGGCGAAGTGATGGCCGGCAAGGTGGAGCTGGTCGACGGCCAGATGACGCCGGAGTTCGAACGGCTCCTGCAGTGGGCCGACGAGTTCCGGGCGCTGGGCGTGCGCGCCAACGCCGACACGCCGGAGGACGCAGCCCGGGCTCGCCGCTTCGGCGCCGAAGGCGTCGGCCTGTGCCGCACGGAGCACATGTTCTTCGGCGAAGGCCGCATCCAGGCCATGCAGGAGATGATCGTGGCCGCCGACGAGACGGCGCGGCGGCGGGCGCTGGAGAAGCTGCTCCCGTATCAGCGGGAGGACTTCTACGGCATCTTCAAGGCGATGGACGGTCTACCGGTGACCATCCGCCTGCTGGATCCGCCGCTGCATGAGTTCCTGCCCAAGGATCCGGAAGCCGTGAAGGTCATCGCGGCCGCCACGGGCGTGTCCGAGGAGGCCGTGAAGCAGCGCGTGGCCGCTCTGCAGGAGTTCAACCCGATGCTGGGCCATCGCGGCTGCCGGCTGGCCATTACGTATCCGGAAATCTACGAGATGCAGACGCGGGCCATCATGGAGGCGGCCGTGCGGGTCGCGCGCGAAGGCGGGCGGCCGCGGCCTGAGATTATGATCCCGCTGGTCGGCACCGTCGAAGAGCTGCGAATCCTGCGGGAGAAGGTGCAGGCCGTAGCCGACGCGGTGCTGAAGGAAGCCGGCGTCTCGCTGGAGTACCACATCGGCACGATGATCGAGGTGCCGCGTGCGGCGCTGCTGGCCGGCGAGATCGCCAAGTACGCGGACTTCTTCTCCTTCGGCACCAACGACCTGACGCAGATGACGTTCGGCATCAGCCGCGACGACGCCGGGACGTTCCTGCACAAGTATCTGGAGCAGGGCGTGCTGGAGGACGACCCGTTCCAGACGCTGGACGAAGCGGGCGTCGGCGAGCTGGTGCGCATCGGCGTCGAACGCGGCCGGGCCGCCAACCCGCACCTGCACCTGGGCATCTGCGGCGAGCACGGCGGCGATCCGAAGTCCATCGCCTTCTGCCACCGGGTCGGGCTGGACTACGTCAGCTGCTCGCCGTACCGTGTCCCGGTCGCTCGTCTGGCCGCGGCGCGGGCCAACCTGGAGCAGCCTCGGTGACGGAAGGAGGTCTGCGGGGAGGAAGGCCCCGCTAGGATAACGAAAATCGAGAGCCGGGGGTGAGGAGGGCAATGGCGCTTCGATTCACGCCGGAGCTGATCGAAGAGGTCAAAGCCCGGGCCGACATCGTCGCCATCGTATCGGAGCACGTTGCCCTCCGCCGCTCCGGCAAGAACTACGTGGGACTTTGTCCGTTCCACGCGGAAAAGACGCCGTCGTTCACCGTCAGCCCGGACAAGCAGATGTTTCACTGCTTCGGCTGCCAGGCGGGCGGCGACGTCATCACGTTCGTGATGCGCATTACCGGCAGCGATTTTCCTACGGCGATGGAGCGGCTCGCGCGGCGCGTCGGCGTCGACGTGAGCCGCTACGTCGCGTCGCCGGACGAGCTGGAGCGGATGAGGGAGCGGCAGCGGCTGCAGGAGGCGCTGCGGCTGGCGGCCGTCTTTTTCGCCAACATGCTGCGCTCCCGGGCGGGACAAGCCGCGCGGGCGTACTTGCAGTACCGGGGCGTCAGTCCCGCCTCCGTGCAGCGGTTTCAATTGGGCTACGCGCCGCCGGGCGACGCGTTGCGGCGCTTTCTTCAAGAACGGGGCATCGACGACGAGGTGGCCATCGCGGCCGGCCTTTTGGTGCAGGGCCAGGAGGGAAAAGCGCCCTACCCGCGTTTTCGCGACCGGCTCATGTTCCCGATTTGGGACCACACCGGGCGCATCGTCGGCTTCGGTGGCCGGCTGCTAGGGGACGGGGGGAGCGGGCCCAAGTATCTTAATTCGCCGGAGACGGCGCTGTTCAGCAAGCGCAACGTCTTGTACGGGCTGCATTTGGCCGCCAAGGCGGCGCGCGAGTCGGGAACCGTTATCATCGTTGAAGGCTACATGGATTGCATCAGCCTGCACCAGCACGGCATCGAAAACGTGGTAGCCTCGCTGGGCACCGCGTTCACCGAGCAGCAGGCGAGAATGCTTTCGCGCGTGGCGGAGCGGGCTGTCATCGCCTTTGACGCGGACGCTGCCGGCGAGGCGGCGACGCTGCGCAGCCTGGATTTGCTGGCCGCCTGCGGCCTGCGCGTGGGCGTGGCCTCGCTGCCGCAGGGGTACGACCCGGACGAGCTGGTGCGGGGCCACGGGCCGGAATGGTTTCGCGAGCTGGTCGGCACCGCGGTGCCGCTGACCGAATACAAGTTGAACAAAGTGTTCGCCGAGGAGTCGCTGGCCACGGTGGAAGGCCGGGCCCGGGCGGTGCAGCGGGCGGCGGCCATCCTGGCGCGGCTGGAAAGCGCGGTAGAAAGGGAAGGATATATCCAATTTATCGCAGAACGCTGCGGAGTGACCCCGGAAGCGGTTCGAGCCGACTTGCGGCGGGCGCAGCGGGCGGTCGTCGGGGGATACGGACATAGCGCGGAAAAAAAGCGCCATAATAATAAAGGTTTTCCACGCCGTGACAACGAACAAACTCGCCATTCGGGACGCGGCGGAGGAGATCTGCTGTTTTATGCCGAACAAGTGATCTTACGGCACGTCCTGACCGACGTCAAGCGCACGCCTTATCTGGCGGCGCTGGACGTTCCCGGCGAGTGGTCCGGGGAGACGACGGCTCGAGCAGCGGCGCTCCTGCGCGGACGACCGGCCGGCGTGGACACGGAGCAGTGGCTGCAGTCGCTGCCCGAAAGCGCGGCAGCGACGCTGTTGCGCACGCTGTGGGCCGATGAGTCCATGGCGGACGTTCCGTGGGACGATGCGTGGCGGGAACTGCAGCGGCAGCGTGGTCGGCGAAAATTGGCGCAGCTGGCCGACCGGTTGGACGCGCTGATGAACAGTGCGGATCCGCTCAAGGCTCCCGGTATGCTGGCGGAGCTGTTGGTCGAGTATAAGCGTTTGCGGAGCATGTTCGGCGAACTCGTTCAACGGTAAGTCCACGGAGAAAGGGGGGAGCGGCGATGAAAGAAGCGAACGGCAACTACAACGTTCCGGACATGGAAAGCATTGAAGAATTGGTGGAGCGCGGCAAGCAACAAGGGTCGCTGACGTACCGGGAGATCATGGATGCGCTGCAAGACGCGGAGATCTCCCCGGAGCAGATAGACGAGATTTATGACCGCCTTGCTCGTTTGGGCGTCGACATCGTCGCGGACGCCGGAGACTTGGAACCGGTGGCGGAGCCGGATGATCCTCTGCCTGCCAAGGACGACGTGAGCGAAATCAGCGATGAGGATCTCGACCTGGATCTGCCTGCCGGAATCGGTTTGGATGACCCCGTCCGCATGTATTTGAAGGAAATCGGACGGGTGCCGCTGCTGACGGCGGAGGAAGAGGTGGAGCTGGCGAAGCGGATCGAGCAGGGAGACGAGGAAGCTCGCCGCAAGCTGATCGAGGCCAATCTGCGCCTCGTCGTCAGCATCGCCAAGCGCTACGTGGGTCGCGGCATGCTCTTCTTGGACTTGATCCAGGAAGGCAACTTGGGCCTGCTGAAGGCGGTCGAGAAATTCGACTACCGGAAAGGCTTCAAGTTCAGCACGTACGCCACGTGGTGGATCCGGCAGGCCATCACCCGGGCCATTGCGGATCAGGCGCGGACCATCCGCATCCCGGTGCATATGGTCGAGACCATCAACAAGCTGGTGCGGGTGTCGCGCCAGCTGCTGCAGGAGCTGGGCCGTGAGCCCACCGCGGCGGAGATCGCCGAGCGGATGGGCATGACCGAAGAGCGCGTCCGCGAGATCATGAAGATCGCGCAGGAACCGGTGTCCTTGGAGACGCCCATCGGCGAGGAAGAGGACAGCCACCTGGGCGACTTCATTGAGGACCAGGACGCGCAGGCGCCCGCCGACGCCGCGTCGTACACGATGCTGCGGGAGCAGCTGGAGGACGTCCTGGAGTCCTTGACTCCGCGGGAGGAGAAAGTGCTCCGCCTGCGCTTTGGCCTCGACGACGGGCGGGCGCGGACGCTGGAGGAAGTGGGGCAAGAGTTCGGCGTCACGCGCGAGCGCATCCGCCAGATCGAAGCCAAGGCGCTGCGCAAGCTGCGCCATCCGAGCCGCAGCAAGAAGCTGAGAGACTTCCTCGAATAGCCTCGGCGCAGCCGGCCACGCGTTGACACGCTGCGCCCGGCGTCTTATAATTACGGATGCGGGGCGCAGCGATTCGTCGCCCCGCTTCGCGTCTCGGGCCCGTAGCTCAGCGGTTAGAGCAGTCGACTCATAATCGATTGGTCGCTGGTTCGAACCCAGCCGGGCCCACCAGTCTCGCCGCCTCAGCGCGGCGACGGCGTGCGCCGCGCTGCGGAGGCTATTTCATTTGACATTAGCGCACGAAGATGGTACACTAGCAACGGTTCCTGTCGCCGCGCAGGAGCAGGCGCGGCCCCATCGTCTAGAGGCCTAGGACACAGCCCTTTCAAGGCTGAGGCACGGGTTCGAATCCCGTTGGGGCTACCACAAATTTCCGGCCGTTATGCCCGGTCGTGGGCATAGCGGCCGGTGTCGTTTCAGCGGGAGGTACGCCGCAGTGAGAACGGAGCCGCGCACGGCGAGCGCCGCCGTGTCCGGAGGAGCCGCCTGGGTGTTGGCAGCTGCGGTTTTGTGGGGAACGACCGGTACCGCTCAGGCCCTCGCGCCGACAGGTGCGTCGCCGCTGGCCGTGGCGGCTATGCGCCTGGCCATCGGCGGGGCCGCTCTGTTTGCGCTGGCGGCCTGGCGAGGATCGTTCCGGGCCGTGGTGTGGCGCCATCCGGCGGCGCTGCTGGCCGGGGCGTCCATCGCGCTGTATCAAGTCGCGTTTTTCTCTGGCCTGCTCCGCACGGGCGTAGCCGTGGGCACGCTGATCGCCATCGGCAGTTCGCCTGTTGTGGCCGGCGCGCTGGAGATGCTCGTGGCGCGGCGCCGGCCGACGCTGGCCTGGCTGGCGGCGACGGCGGTCGCGGTCGGCGGCTGCGCTCTCCTGCTTATGGGCGACGGTACGTGGCGCGTGGACGCCGGCGGGGTCCTGCTGGCGCTTTTGGCCGGCGCGTCGTTCGCGCTCTACACGGTGGCCGGCAAATCGCTACTGCGTACCGTTTCCGCCGACGTGGCCGTGCCTTCCATCTTCGTTGCGGGAGCGTTGCTTCTCGCGCCGCTTCTGTTTACAACCCGCCTCAACTGGCTGGCGAATCCGCGCGGGCTAGCCGTCGCGCTTCACTTGGGGCTTATCGCGACGGCCGCAGCCCACGGCTTGTATATGCGGGGTCTCACCACGGTCTCGGCGGCCGCGGGCGCGACGTTGACGCTCGCGGAACCGCTGACCGCCGCGCTGCTCAGCGTCGTCGTCCTAGGGGAGCGGTTGACGGCGGCGGCCTGGCTTGGCGCGGCGCTGGTGCTGGCCGCCCTGGCCGTGCTCGCGCGCACCGCGGCCGTGGCCGAACGCTGACGGAACCCGCACAGTTACACCGTCGCCGGCATCTGCGTCAGCTGCTTCAGCTCCGAGACGACTTTCTGCACATCCTCCTGGCGCGCCGGCACCGGCGTATACCAGCCTTTTTGCTCCATGATCTTGGCCAGCTCGCCCTGGCGATAGACCGCGGTTTGCGCCAGCTGCATGAACGTCTGGCGCACCTGCGGCGTAGACGCCTCGGTGGCCGAATGGGAGAACGTGGTGGCGCACGTCTTCAACGCGTCGTTGCACGTCGCGGCGATAATCGCATCCATCAGCGCAAGCCTCCTCCGCATAGACTGCCGGTCAGATCGGCCTTTTCGGTTACTGCAGCAACCCCATCAGTTTCTGCACGTTGTCGTACGCGAGGCGAGCGTGGTCTTGCACGAAGCTGCGCAGCTCCGGATCGCGGCACTGCTGCGCCAGAGCCTGCAGCTTGTGCGCCAAGGCGGCCTCGGAGCGGACGTGCTCCTGGATGTGCAGAAACTCATGGGCCTTCAGCTGGTGCGACACGCACAGACCTCCTCCTCAGGGTGATGTAGCCGGGTCCACGCGTAGTTTGCGTCTCGGAGCGCTCTTTATCGCCGCCGCGAACCGTCAAAATGCGGCGCCGCTGGCGCCGGTAGCCCGCGGAGGAATTTCATGCCCGGGCGTGAACTTGTCAACCATGACCCGATCGCCTTGGTCTTGGCAACCTCCGGGATCCATCGCCGTCGTCTCGCCGCCGCCGGCGCCCGTGGACGCGGACATCGTCGTGCCCGGGTCGAAAAGCTTCACGAACCGGGCGCTGCTGGTGGCCGCGCTGGCCGAGGGCGACTCGACGCTGACGGGCGTGCTGCGCAGCGACGACAGCTACTGGGCGGTTCAGGTGCTGCGGCAGCTGGGCGTGGCGGTGCAGGTAGACGGCACGACGGTGCACGTGCGCGGCTGCGGCGGGCGCTGGCCGGTGACCGAAGGCACGCTATACGTCGGGTCCGCGGGTACCTTGGCCCGCTTCTTGCCTCCGGTGCTGGCGGCCGCGCCGGAAGGCCAGTGGATCGTCGACGGCAGCGAACAGCTGCGCCGTCGGCCCATCGTGCCCCTGGTGGACGCGCTGCGGCAGCTGGGGGCTCGGGTTGATTACGTCTCCGTTCCCGGCCAGTTTCCCTTGCGCGTCACGGCGGGGCTGCCGGGCGGTTCGGCGGTAGTCTCCGGCAACATTTCCAGCCAGTTCGTCAGCGGCCTGCTCCTGGGCGCACCGTATGCCCGCGCCCCAGTGCACATTCAGGTCAGCGACGGCTTGGTGCAGCCCGCGTACGTCGGCATCACCATCGCCCTGATGCGGGCGTTCGGCGTGGACGTTGCCCACGACAGCGAATATACGACGCTGCACGTGGCGCCCCGCGTGTATCGAGGCCGCGCGTTCACGCTGGAAGCCGACGCCTCCACCGCTTGCTATTTCCTGACCTTGGCCGCGCTGACCGGCGGCCGCGTTCGGGTATGCAACGTCGGCGTCGACTCGCTGCAGCCCGACGCCCGCTTCGTCGACGTGCTGGAAGCCATGGGCTGTGCCGTGCGCCGCGGGGCGGGGTTTCTGGAAGTCAAGGGCCCGAAGCGTCTGCGGGGAAACCTGACGGTCGACATGAAACCGATGTCGGATCAGGCGCTGACGCTGGGGGTCGCGGCCGTCTTCGCGGACGGCCCCGTGCGCGTGCGGGGCGTAGCCCACATTCGCGGGCACGAGTCGGACCGCATCCACGTCTTTTGCACTCAAATGGCGCGCCTCGGGATCCGGGCGGACGAGCTGGAAGACGGCTTCGTCGTCTACCCGGGCTCGCCGGCGCCGGGGCCGGCGCTGGACCCGCACGACGACCACCGTCAGGCCATGGCGTTCGCGCTGCTGGGGGCGCGCGTCCCAGGCATCCGCATCCTGGACCCCGGCTGCGTCTCGAAAACGTGTCCCTCGTTCTTCCTGATGCTCAGCCGGCTCGGCGTCGACGTGCGCTTCGCGGATTAGGGCGAATCTGCCAGGATTTTCTTGCCGCCGGTCGAATGATCGGGCAATCCAGTCAACGGAAAGGCGAGGGAAGGATATGCCCGAACTGAACAAGCCGTTGCCCCAACGGTGGAACCTGGAAAAAATTTTCCCGGGCGGCAGCCGTTCCGAGGCGCTCAAGCGGCACTTGGACGAGCTAGCCGCGGACATTGAACGGTTTGCCGCCGAGCTACCATCCACGCCCGTCCCGGCGTCGGTGGAGCAGCTGGAGCCCATGGCACAGGTGATACGCCGGATGCAGGACATCTCCCAGCGCCTCCAGGAAGCCAACGCCTTTTGCAGCTGCCTGGTGGCGCAGGACGTTTCCGACGGGCAGGCCCGCATCGTGGCGGCTCAGGTGAGGCGGCTGGGCGCGCAGCTGGAAGCGGCGCTGACGGTCTTGAACGAGAAATTGCTGGCCATGTCCGACGAGATCTGGCCGGCGTTCCTGGCCCACGAAGCGGTGGCGCCCGTGGCCTTCGCCATGGACGAGCGCCGGCGGCGCGCCAAGGAGCGCATGGCGCCGGACAAGGAAGCGTTGGTCGCGGAGCTCAGCGTCGAGGGCTACCACGCGTGGAATCAGTTGTATAACCTGATTTCCGGCAAGATCCGCGTGCCCGTGGAAGAAAACGGCAAGACCGTGCAGCTGTCGGTAGGGCAGGCGGCCAACCGGCTGTCGGATCCCGACCGCGAAACGCGCCGCAAGGTGTTCGACGCGTACGAGCAAGCGTGGGCGGAGCAAGCCGACGTCATTTCCTCGACGCTCAACAACCTGGCGGGCTACCGGCTTACGCTCTACCGCTACCGCGGGTGGGACTCCTTCCTCAAGGAGCCTTTGGATGACAACCGCATGACCGAGGCGACGCTGCGGGCCATGTGGGCCGCGGTGGAGCAGGGCAAGGGGAAGCTGCTGGACTACTTCGCGAAGAAGGCGGCGCTGCTGGGCATCGAGAAGCTGAGCTGGTACGATCTCACCGCGCCGGTGGGGGAGGAGTCGTCCGAAAAGATCCCCTACGACGAGGCCGCCCAGTTCATCATCGATAACTTTGGCCGCTTCAGCCCCCGGTTGCAGGCGCTGGCCGTGACCGCGTTCAACGAAGGCTGGATCGAGGCGGAAGACCGGCCCGGCAAAGGCGCGGGCGGCTTTTGCACGACGTTCCCGCTCACCAAGGAAAGCCGCATTTTCCTGACTTACGGGGGCCGGCGCACGTCCGTCGACACGCTGGCGCACGAGCTGGGCCACGCCTACCATTCGTTCGTCTTGAAAGATTTGCCGCCTCTTGCCCGCCGCTACCCAATGGCGCTGGCGGAGACGGCCTCCACGCTGGCGGAGATGATCGTTTCCGATGCAGCGCTGTCCGCGGTCGGCGACGAGCGGCAAAGGCTGGCGCTGCTCGACAACCGGCTGAGCCGGGCGACGGCGTTTCTCATGGACATTCACGCACGGTTCCTCTTCGAGACGAGTTTCTACGAAGCGCGCCGGAAAGGGGCGCTCAGCGTCGACGAGCTCAACGCCCGTATGGAGACGGCGCAAAAGCAGGCGTTTCTCAACGCGCTGGAGCGCTACCATCCGCTGTTTTGGGCCAGCAAGCTGCATTTCCACATCACGTACGCGCCCTTCTACAACTTCCCATACACCTTCGGCTACTTGTTCAGCGCAGGCATTTACGCCCGCAAGCAAGAGCTGGGGGGCAAACTGGCCGACGTGGTGGACGGCTTGCTGCTGGACACCGGGCGCATGACGGTGGAAGATCTGGCCAAGAAGCACCTGGGCGCCGACCTGCAGCGGGAGACGTTCTGGCTGCAGGCGGTAGAACACGTGCTGGCCGACGTGGACGAGTTCGTACGCCTGGCCGACAAGGTCCTTGCCCGGCGCGGCTGAATTTCCCGGGCTGGATCGCCGCGGCGCCGCGCACGCTAGCCGTGGAGGTGCTTGCACCGTGTCGCGTCGCCGCGGCGTGATGTCGGACGCTCTCAAGTACGAGCTGGCCGAGGAGCTGGGATTCGCCCACAAGGTTCGCAACGGCGACTGGGGCGACATCACGGCTCGCGAAGCCGGGTCCCTGGTGAGGGCGGCCATCGAGCGCGCCGAGCGGCAGCTGGCGCAGGAGGCGTCCTCCAAGGCCCCTGACTAAGTCAGGGGCCTTTTTTGTCTCCTACGGCCCCGCCTGAGGGTCCGCCTCGCGCCGGCCAGCCCAACCGCTTATCGCTCGCCGGCCGGGACGGAAACCGATTCCTCCAGCCAGCGCAGGTAATCCGGGTTGCCTTGGGCGATGGGGAAGGCGGTGATGCACGGAACGGTGTAGGAGTGGTTCTGCTTGACGCAATCGATGAGAGCCTCCACCGCTTCTCGCGTCGTCTTGATCAGCAACAGCGCTTCGCCATCCTCGACGATTTCGCCCTGCCAGCGGTAAATGGAACGAATGGCCGGCACGATGTTGGCGCAGGCGGCCAGTTTCTGCTCGACGAGAATGCGGCCCAGCCGCTGGGCCTCTTCGGCGGTGGGCGTGGTGATGTACACGAGCATGCCGTTGGTCACGAGCCTCATCTCCTCCTTCGTCTCGGGCGCATCGAACCGGCGGGCGAAGACGCGCCGACGGCGCCGCCCGCCGGGCCGGCGCCGTCGCTTCCGTGGTGCAGCTAGTCAGCTGGCCGGCTGCACGACCCGTTCCGCGAGGGGCACGAAGGTCAGGCCCAGGGGACCCACGTACTCCGCGCGGGGGCGGATGAGCCGATTGTCGCTGAACTGCTCCAGCAAGTGGGCGGTCCATCCCGACATGCGGCTCACGGCGAAAATGGGGGTGTACAGCTCCACCGGGATGCCAAGCATGTAATACGTCGACGCCGAGTAAAAGTCAACGTTCGGATACAGCCCTTTCTCTTCCAGCATGCGCTCCTCGAGGCGGCGGGAGATGTTGAACCAGCGCATGTCGCCGCGCCGTTCGCCCAGCCGCCGGGAAAATTCCCGCAGGTAGTCGGCGCGCGGATCGCCCGTTCGGTACACCCGGTGGCCGAAGCCCATAATGCGTTCCTTGCGGGCCAGCGCCGCCTGCAGCCACGCGTCGACGTTGGCCACGTCGCCGATGGCCAGCAGCATGCGCATCACCTGCTCGTTGGCACCGCCGTGCAGCGGGCCTTTTAGCGTGCCGATGGCGGCCGTAACCGCCGAGTACATGTCGGTCAGCGTCGACATCGCCACGCGCGCGGCGAACGTGGAAGCGTTCAGCTCGTGGTCGGCGTGCAAGATCAACGCGGCGTCAAAAATTTCTTCCTCCAGCGGATCGGGCTCCCGCCCCGACAGCATGTACAGGAAATTGGCCGCCAAGCCGAGCCAGGGCTTGGGGGGAATCGGTTCTTTTCCTTGCCGCAGGCGACCCCAGTAGGCGACGATGATGGGCGTCTTGGCCATCAAGCGCAGCGCCACGCGCTGCATCGCCGCGAGGTCCCGCGCGCCGACGTCCGGGTCAAACAAACCGAGGGCCGAAACCGCAGTGCGCAAGACCGCCATCGGCTCCGCGTCCTTTGGGCAGGAGCGCAGCAGGCTCACCAGCTGGTCCGGCAGCGTGGACTCGTCCGCCAGTTGCTCCTTGAAGTGCTGCAGCGCGTCGGCGGGGGGCAGGTGGCCGTACCACAGCAGGTAGACGACTTCCTCGAACGTGGCCTTGCCGATAAGCTCGCCGATGTCGTAGCCTCGATAGACGAGCTGTCGCTTTTGACCATCGATGAAGCATATTTTTGATTGAAGTGCGACAACGTCTTCGAGACCGCCCTTCACGCTCATCCCCCAAACTCCTTTCCGAAGCCCCGATCAACTCCGATGCCCGCATGCAGTTGTCTTGCCGCCCGGCGCTGCGCTGTCACCTCCCGCGTTTAAAAAAAGGGCCGGAGACGCTCCGGCCCTTGTATGTCCCGTCATGCAGGCGCTTTAGCCGACCGACCCTTCCATTTCGAGCTGAATGAGGCGGTTCAGCTCGACGGCGTATTCCATCGGCAGCTGCTTGGTGAACGGTTCCAGGAAGCCTTGGACCACCATAGCGGTGGCTTCTTCCTCGCTGAGGCCCCGGCTCATCAGGTAGAAGAGCTGGTCCTCCGCCACCTTGCTGATGGTCGCTTCGTGCTCGACAGCCACGTCTTCCTGCAGGATGTCCATGTACGGAATGGTCTCCGCCTTGGACTGCGGGTCAAACAGGAGCGCGTCGCAGTTCACCTTGCTGCGGGCGCCCTTGGCGTTCGGGTTGACCCGGATGAGCCCGCGATACGTCGTCGCGCCGCCGCCCTTCGAAATGGACTTGGACGTGATGATGGACGACGTGTTGGGCGCGTTGTGGACGATCTTCGCCCCCGTGTCCTGATGCTGGCCCTTGCCGGCGAACGCGATGGTCAGCACCTCGCCGCGCGCCCCTTCGCCCATCAGGAAGATGGCCGGGTACTTCATCGTCGTCTTGGAGCCGATGTTGCCGTCGACCCACTCCACCGTCGCGCCTTCGTACGCCACGGCCCGCTTCGTCACCAAGTTGTACACGTTGTTGGACCAGTTCTGGATGGTGGTGTAGCGGACGCGGCTGTGGGGCAGCGCGATGATTTCCACGACTGCCGCATGCAGCGAGTCGGTGGTGTAGATGGGCGCCGTGCAGCCTTCCACGTAGTGCACGAAGCTGCCTTCGTCCGCGATGATGAGAGTCCGCTCGAACTGGCCCACGTTCTCCGCGTTGATGCGGAAGTAAGCCTGCAGCGGAATCTCCACGCGCACGCCGGGCGGCACGTAGATGAACGACCCGCCGCTCCAGACCGCGGAGTTTAGCGCGGCGAACTTATTGTCGCTCGGCGGCACGACGGTGCCGAAATACTTCCGCACCAGCTCGGGGTACTCGCGCACCGCGGTGTCCGTGTCGACGAAGATGACGCCTTGCTTGGCCAGCTCTTCGCGGATGCTGTGGTAGACGACTTCCGACTCGTACTGCGCCGCGACGCCCGCGAGGTACTTCCGCTCCGCCTCGGGGATGCCGAGCCGATCGAACGTCTTCTTGATGTACTCGGGCACCTCGTCCCAAGAGCGGCCTTTCCGGTCCGTCGGCCGGACGTAGTAGTAGATGTTGTCGAGGTCGATGCCGGACAGATCCGCGCCCCACGTGGGCATGGGCTTCTTAAAGAAAATCTCCAGCGCGCGGAGACGGAATTCCCGCATCCAGTCCGGCTCGCCTTTCAGGCGAGAGATTTCCTCGACAACTTCGCGCGACAAGCCCTTGCGGGACTTGTAAACGTAGAGCTCCGGGTCTTTGAACCCGTACTTGTATTCCTGGTCAATATCGATAACGGGCTTCGCCACCGATTGCTTCCCCCCTCAGACGCTCATTCATTCCTTATTATACCGACTGCCGTACTGTGCGCAAGCAAAGCGCCCTTATTTGGATCGAATCGGGCAAAAATTTGCGTACCGGCGGCAGGAGTCGGGTCGTTTCCCCCGAACATCCCTGGTACAGGTGGGGCAAAGTGGGGCAAAGTGGGGGAAACGGGCAGCTTGTTCCTGGGCGAGTTCCAGCACACGTTGGATGACAAAGGCCGTCTCACTATTCCCGCCAAGTTCCGCGACGGGCTGGGCCCGCGCTTTATCGTGACCCGGGGCCTGGACGGCTGTTTGTTCGCTTATCCCTTAAGCGAATGGCAAGTGCTGGAATCTCGCCTGAAGGCACTGCCGCTCACGAAGGCCGACGCCCGCGCTTTCGTGCGCATTTTGTTTTCCGGCGCGGCCGAAAGCGAGATGGATCGCCAGGGCCGCATCACGCTGCCCCCGCCGCTGCGGGAGTACGCCAAGATCGAGAAGGACGTGGTGGTCGTCGGCGTGTCGAACCGGGTGGAGATTTGGGCGAAGGAAGTTTGGGACCGCTACGTGGCCGCGGCGGAAACTTCGTTCGAAGAGATCGCGGAAAGCCTCGAGGGGCTCGGCCTGTAGGAGGGCGCGATGGCATCGTTGCAGCACGTCCCGGTTATGCCGGAGGAAGTCATGCGGCTGCTGCAGCCGGCGCCGGGCCAGATTATCGTGGACGGCACCGTCGGCGGCGGCGGGCATGCCCGGCTCATCGCCCGGGCCATCGCGCCGGGAGGACGGCTCATTGCCGTCGACCGTGACGCGCAGACGCTGCGCCGGGCGCGGGACGCGCTGGCCGAGTTCGGCGCGTCGGTCACCTTCGTCCACGACGATTTCCGGAACTTGCGCCGCATCCTCGCGGACTTGGGCGTGGCCGGCGTCCACGGCGTGTTGTTCGACTTGGGCGTGTCGTCGTTCCAGCTGGACGAGCCCGAACGGGGTTTCACGTACCGTTTCGACGCGCCGCTGGATATGCGCATGGACCCTTCGCGGCAGACGGTGACCGCGGCGGATCTCGTCAACACGCTGCCGGCGGAAGAGCTGGTGCGCATCTTGCGAGAGTACGGCGAGGAACGGTGGGCGGCGCGCATTGCCCGCCACATCGTGGCGCGAAGAAAGGTCGAGCCGTTTGCCACCACCGGGCAGCTGGTGGAAGCCGTCAAAGAGGCCATTCCGGCCGCGGCTCGACGCACCGGCCCGCACCCGGCCCGGCGCACCTTTCAGGCGCTGCGCATCGCGGTCAACGACGAGCTGGGCGCGCTGCAAGAGGGCTTGCGGGCGGCGGTGGACGCGCTGCTGCCCGGCGGGCGGATTGTCGTCATCAGTTTTCATTCGCTGGAGGACCGGATCGTAAAGCAAACCTTCAGCGAGCTGGCGCGAGGCTGTGAGTGTCCCCCGGATCTGCCGGTTTGCCGTTGCGGCAAGCAGCCGCTGCTGCGCATCCTGACTCGTCGGCCGCTGACCCCCGGTCCGCAGGAGCTGGAGCAAAACCCCCGGGCCCGCAGCGCGAAGCTCCGGGCGGCCGAGCGGACCGTTCTAGGCGGCCAGGAAGGGGAATAACCTTGGTACCGGCACGGCAAAGAGACGTGTATAACCAAGTCGCCTACACGCCACCGGTCAGACGGCGGGAAACGCCTTCCCGCGGGGAAGCGGCCGTGCCGCGCTCGGCAGGGGTGCGCCGGGAAGCCGCCGCGCCGTCCCGGCGGCCGCGCACGGTGAACCCGTACGTCGCTTTGCCCGTCATCGGCCTGGTGCTGCTGCTGCTCGGGATGGGCTTTGTCGCGCAGCGGGTCCAGGTGATGACTCTTAACTATGCGCTGCTGGAGGCTAAGGCCGAGCTGACCAAGCTGCAGCAGGAGCGGACCCGCCTGGAAGCCGAGCTGGCTCGCCGGCAGTCGCTGGAACGCGTCGAATACCTGGCCCGCACGCGGCTCGGCATGGTGGATCCCGATCCGACGCAGGTCATCGTCGTAGTTAACAGCGACTTCGGTGCCGACGTTCCGAGCGCGGCCGAGGGCGAGCCGCAGTCCCCGTCGCTGCTGGCCGCGGTCAGCCAGTGGATTCGCAGCTTGTGGCAGGAGACCGCGACGGCGGGGGGCCGCTGGCGGGAACCGTAGCGGGCGCCGTCGCCGCGGTGGCCGGAGGCCAGCGGAGGATGGTGCCCTGTGCCCGGACCGAGCCGGATGGCCCAAGTCGCTCGCCGGCAGCGCATCGCGCGCCTGCTGTTCGCCGTCGCCGCCTTTGCGGCAATGTTGGCGGCGCGCCTTGCCTGGATTCAGATCGTCCGGCACGAGCACTTTCTCGCGCTGGCCTTGGAGCAGCGGCTGCGGGGCGTTCCCACGGATCCGCTGCGGGGTACCATTTACGATCGCAATATGAACGAGCTGGCGGTCAGCGTCAGCTCCGACGCGGTGTACGTCCGGCCCGTGGAAGTGGAAGACCCGGAAGTTACCGCCGCGACGCTGGCACGCCTGTTGGACTTGCCTTACGACGACGTGCTGGCCCGGCTGCAGCGGCCGCAGGCGGAAGTGTGGATCAAGCGCCGCGTCAGCTCGGACGAGGCGGAAGCTGTCCGCGCCGCCGCGCTGCCGGGCGTGTACCTGGCCCACCGCACGACCCGCCTTTATCCGTACGGCCGGCTGGCCGCGCACGTTCTTGGCATCGTCGGCATCGACAACCAAGGGCTCGAAGGGCTCGAGCTGTATTACGACGAGCTGCTGCGCGGGACGCCCGGGCGCGTGCTGGCGGAGCGGGACGCGGCGGGCCGGACGATCCCGAGCGGAGAATCGGTGTACGTGCCGCCCGTCGACGGCGCGGGGCTTGTGCTGACCATCGACGCCGCCATTCAAGCCGTGGCCGAGCGGGAGTTGGAGCGGGCGTGCATCGCGACGTTGTCCGAATTTTGCCTCACCATCTGGATGGACCCGCGCAACGGCCACATCTTGGCCCTGGCCGTGTATCCGACGTTCGACCCCAACGCGCCCGGGGACTATCCGGCGGCGGCGCGCCGCAACCGGGCCGTGACGGATCAGTTTGAACCGGGATCCACCTTCAAGGTCGTGACGGCCGCGGCCGCGCTGGCCGAAGGGCTGGTGGACCCCGGCGAGCTGTTTTACGACCCCGGCTACATCGACATCGGGGGCGGGCGCGTTCACTGCTGGCGGGGCGGCGGCCACGGCAGCCTGTCATTCGCCGAGGCCATCCAGCACTCGTGCAACCCCGTGTTCGCGGAGTTGGGAGGACTGCGGCTCGGGCCAGAACGGTTTTACCCGTACTTGGTCGCCTTCGGCTTCAGCGATCGCCTGGGCATCGACTTTCCGGGCGAGGCGCGGGGTCTCGTGCCGCAACCCGGGCGGCTGGCCCACGGCGAAGTGCTGCAGTGGGCCAACATCGGCTTCGGCCAAGGAGTTGCCGTAAGCCCCTTGCAGCTCGTCACGGCGCTGGCGGCCCTAGCCAACGGCGGCATCCGAATGCAGCCGCAGCTCGTGCAGGCCGTCGTCGACCCGCGGACGCAGGAAGTCCGGCGCATCCTGCCCCGGCCCGTCTACCGGGTCGTCGACGAGGAAACCGCCCGCCTGACGCTGGAGCTGCTGCGGGCCGTGGTGGAGACGGGCTCGGGAACGAACGCGGCCATCCCGGGCTACGCGGTGGCGGGCAAGACCGGGACGGCGCAAGTGGCCGAAGGCGGCGTGTACACCGACAAACGCGTCGCCTCGTTTATGGGCGTGGTGCCGGTGGAGCAGCCGCGCCTGGTGGGGCTCGTCATGCTTTACGACCTACAGCCCCGGCCTGCCTACGGCGGGGTACACGCGGCGCCGGTCTGGCGGGCCATCGCCGAGGAGGCGCTGCGCCTTCTGGGCGTGCCCCGCAGCGACGCAGGCGAAGACGGCGCGCCGCCGGCCGGCAGCGTGCGGGTGCCCAACGTGCAGAACTTGCCCTTGCCGGAGGCCGAAGCGGTCCTGCGCGCCGCCGGGCTCGTGCCGCAGGCCGACGGTTCGGGCACGTACGTCTTGGAGCAGACGCCCGCGGCGGGCGCCGTGGTGCCGCCGGGCACCAAGGTGATCTTGGAGTTTTGGGACGTGCCGGACCACTGGCGTGGCCCCACGACCGTGCCGGACGTGCGGGGCTTGACGATGCGGCAGGCGGCCGAGCGGCTGGCCGACGCCGGGCTGGTGCTGGAACCGGACGGCGCCGGCGTCGCCGTCAGCCAGTGGCCGCTGCCCGGCGAGGCCGCGCTGCGGGGTACCCGGGTCGCCGTGCAATTTGGCGCGGGAGAGTGAAAATACGGCTGTAAGCAAGGAAGGAAACGCCGGCGGCGATGCCGTATTCGCGAGCAGCGCACAGGAGGTCCCCATGAATTTCAGCGAACTGTTGCAGCATCTGCCGCGTTATGAACTGGTGCGGGAACCGTCCCAGCCTGTGGTGCGGGGGCTGGCGTACGATTCCCGCGAGGTCCAGCCCGGCGACGTGTTCGTCTGCTGGCAGGGCATGCGCTACGACGGCCATCAGTTCGTGACCGACGCGTTCCGCCGGGGCGCGGTGGCGGCCGTTGTGGAGCGGCCCGTGCCCGCGGACGGCGGACTGGTCGTGGTTCCCGACGGGCGCGAAGCGCTGGCGCGCCTGGCGGCAGCGTTCTACGGCTTCCCCTCACGTCGCCTGCGCGTCATCGGCGTGACGGGTACCAACGGCAAGACGACGACGACCCACCTCATCAAAGCAGTGCTGGAGAAAGCAGGCCACAAGGTGGGGCTCATCGGCACCATTCACCACCTCATCGGCAACGAAGTGCTGGAGACGCGCCGCACGACGCCCGAGTCGCTGGACCTCCAGCGGCTGCTCTTTCACATGGCGGAGCGGGGCATCGAGTACGCCGTCATGGAAGTTTCCTCCCACGCGGTGGCGCTCAAGCGCGTCGTAGGCACCGAATTCGACGTGGCCGTTTTCACCAATTTGACCCAGGACCACCTGGACTTTCACGCCAGCCTGGAAGAGTACGCCGCGACCAAGGCGCAGTTCATCGCCTCGGTGACGCCCGACGGTGTCAAGCCGCGCAAGGCGGTCGTCCTCAACATGGACGATCCCCGCGCCCAGTTCATGCAGGCGCACGCGGCCGTGCCGGTCATCGGCTACGGTATCCACGCCGCGGCGGACGTGACGGCCGCGGACGTCCAAGTGCGAGCCGAAGGCGTCGCCTTCGAGGCGCGCACGCGCGCCGGCGTGGCACCGCTGCGCCTGCAGCTTACGGGCCGCTTTAACGTCTACAACGCCTTGGCGGCCATCGCGGTGGGGCTGCATGAAGGCGTTCCGCTCTCGTTCGTCCGCAGTGCGCTTGAGCAAGTGCCCGGCGTTCCGGGGCGGCTCGAGCGCGTCGACCGGGGCCAGCCCTTCACGGTACTGGTCGACTACGCCCATACCCCGGACGGCCTGGAAAATGTCCTGGAGACGTGCCGTTCGCTGGCGGCCGGCCGTGTCATCGTGGTGTTCGGCTGCGGCGGCGATCGGGACAAAGACAAGCGGCCTTTGATGGGCCAGGTGGCGGCGCGGCTGGCGGACGTCGTCGTTATCACTTCGGACAACCCCCGCAGCGAGGACCCGGCGGCCATCGCGGCCGCAATCGAGGCCGGCGTGCGGGCCGGCGGCAAACGGCCTGGCGAATACGAGGTCCTTTTGGATCGGCGCGAGGCTATACGCCGCGCCATTCACGCGGCGCGGCCGGGAGACGTCGTGCTCATCGCCGGCAAGGGCCACGAGACGACGCAGGAGTTTCACGATCGCGTCATCCATTTCGACGACCGGGAAGAGGCCGCGCGTGCGCTGAAGGAGCGTTTCGGCGATGGATCCGCGGACGCTTGAGCAAGTGGCGGCCGACGCCGGCGGGAGACTCTTGCGCGGCCGGCCTGACGCGGTGGTCACCGGTGTCGCCACCGACAGCCGCACCGCGCAGCACGGCCGGCTGTTCGTGGCGCTGCGGGGACAGCGGTTCGACGGTCACGCATTCGTGCGGCAGGCGTTCGCCAACGGCGCGGTGGCCGCTCTCATCCGGGACGGCGCCGATCTGGCGAGGGAACTGCCGCCCGGCGCCGGGCTGATTACCGTCGACGACACGCTGGCGGGACTGCAGCGCCTGGCCGCCGCGCAGCGCAGCCGGCTGCGGGCTTGCGTCATCGGCGTGACGGGCAGCGTCGGCAAGACGACGACGAAGGACATGATCGCCGCCATCGCGGCGACGCGGGGGCGCGTCGTGGCGACGCGCGGCAATTTCAACAACGAGATCGGGCTGCCGCTGACGGTGCTGGACGCGGACCGGGATACGGATACGCTGGTGGTAGAGATGGGGATGCGGGCGCCGGGCGAGATCCGGGCGCTGGCGCGCCTTGCCCGGCCCCACGTCGGCGTCGTGACGTGCGTCAGCGCCGTGCACCTGGAGCGGCTGGGCAGCCTCGAAAATATTGCTCGGGCCAAGCAGGAGCTGGTCGAAGAGCTGCCCGCGGACGGCGCGGCGGTGCTCAACGGCGACGATCCGCTGGTGCGGGGAATGGCGGCGCGGGCGCCGGGCGCCGTTTTGTTTTTTGGCTTCGGAGTGGACAACGACGTCCGGGCCACGGACGTCGAGCTGCTGGGGGAGCAGGGAAGCCGCTTCGTGATCCATGCCGCCGGCCGGCGCACCCGGGTCGAGCTCCCAATTCCCGGCCGCCACCACGTGAGCAACGCCCTAGCGGCGGCCGCGGCGGCGCTGGCGTGCGGCTGGGACCTGGACGACGTCGCGGCCGGCCTGCGGGCGGTGTGCACACACCGCTCGGCCATGCGCACCGAGCTGGTCACCACCCCAAGCGGCGTGCGGGTCATCAACGACGCGTACAACGCCAGCCCTGTCTCCATGACCGCGGCGCTGGAGCTTTTGACCACGCTGCCGGGGCGCCGCAAGGTGGCGGTGCTCGGGGATATGCTGGAACTGGGACCGCTGACGGAGCAGGCTCACGTGCAGCTGGGGGAAGACGCCGCCCGCCGCGGCGTGGACTTGCTAATCACCGTGGGCGGCCAAGCGGCCACGGTGGCGGAAGCGGCGCGGCGCGCCGGCATGCCGGCAGAAGCCGTGGTCGTTTGCCGCGACGCGGAGGAAGCGGCCGCCGCCGCCCTGCGGCACGTGCGGCCCGGCGACGTGGTACTGGTGAAGGCGTCGCGGGGGCTGCAGCTGGAACGAGTCGTCGAACGCTTGACGGGCCCCGGGCGGGGCGCGGAAAGGGGGGACGGACAGGCATGAGCATCATCATCTATCCGGCCGCGCTGGCGTTCGGCGTCACGGCGCTGCTGGGCCGTCCCTTCATCGCGTGGCTGCGGCGGCTGCACGTCGGCCAAGTGGTTCGGCAGGAAGGCCCGCGGACTCATCTGAAGAAATCCGGCACGCCCACCATGGGCGGTTTGTTGATGGTCACGGCCGCTTTGGCCGCGACAGCCGCGTTCGCCCGGGATTGGGCCGGCCTGTGGCCGGCGCTGTTCGCCTTTGTCGGCTACAGCTTTGTAGGCATCTTCGACGATTTGTCCAAATTGCTGGCCAGACGGTCCTTGGGCCTTAAAGCCCGCCATAAACTAGTGCTGCAAGGCGCCATCGCCCTGGTGGTCGCGCTGGGCGCGCTGCAGTCCGCGGGTTCGGGCGTCCTCGTTCCGTTTTCCAAAGAGCTGCTGGTGCTACCGGCGTGGCTCTACATAACGCTGGCGGTGCTGACGATGATCAGTACGAGCAACGCCGTCAACCTGACGGATGGCGCCGACGGGCTGGCGGCAGGCGCGACCGCGGTCTCTTCGCTGACGTTGGCGGCCATGGCGCTGGCACTGGGGTATCCGGACGTGGCCGTGTTTGCGGCCTCCGTGGGCGGCGCGTGTTTGGGATTCGTCTGGTTTAACGCGCACCCGGCCGCGGTGATTATGGGTGACACGGGCTCGCTGGCGCTGGGTGGGGCCCTGGCGGCCACGGCGCTCTTGACCAGAACGCCGCTGCTCTTGGTCGTCGTCGGCGGCCTGTACGTGATCATTACGCTGTCGGTCATCATCCAAGTGACATATTTCCGGCTTACGGGCGGCCGCCGGATTTTCAAGATGAGCCCGCTGCACCATCACTTCGAGCTGAGCGGCTGGTCCGAACCGCAAGTGGTGATTCGCTTCTGGCTGCTGGCGCTGGGATTCGCCGCTTTGGGTCTGTTGGCGCTCTGAGCCTACCGGGAGGTGGCGGCATGAAATCGCACGCGCAGCGGCCCGACGTCTTGATCGTGGCGGCCGTGGTGCTGCTGCTGGCGCTGGGCGTCGTCACCGTCATGAGCGCGGCGTCGGTTACGGACCTGCTGCAGTACAACGATCCGTACTACCACGTGAAACGGCAGCTGGTCTGGGCTGTTTTGGGCGTCATCGCCATGACGGTGCTCGCGCGAGTCGACTACCGGCTGTTGCGCGCGCTGACGCTGCCCGCCTTGGCTGGAGCGTTTCTGCTGCTGGTGCTGGTGCTCTTCGTCGGCTCCGCGGCCGGCGGCGCCCGCCGTTGGCTCGGTTTCGGCTTTATCAGCGTCCAGCCGTCGGAAGTGGCCAAACTGGCTCTCGTCATGTATACGGCGGCGTACGTGGCGCAGAGGCGAAATGACATGCACCGCTTTTTCAGCGGACTGCTGCCGCCCCTGGTCATCACCGGCGCCGCGTGTCTCTTGATCCTGCTGGAACCCGACTTCGGCACGGCGGCCATGATCGCGCTGATCGTGGTCGTCATGCTGTACGCGGGCGGCGCGTCGCCGGGGCAGCTGCTGGCTGTGGGCGTGGCCGCGGCGCCTCTGGCGGCGTACCTGATCGTGTCTGAGCCGTACCGGCTGCGGCGCCTTTTGGCCTTCGTCGATCCCTGGGCGGATCGGATGGACAGCGGGTGGAACGTGGTGCAGTCGCTGCTGGCCATCGGCTCCGGCGGGCTGTTCGGGCTGGGACTGGGCGAAAGCCGCCAAAAGTACTTGTACGTGCCGGAACAACACACCGACTTCATTTTCGCCATCTTGGGCGAAGAACTGGGCTTCGTCGGTACCACCACCGTGCTTCTGCTGTTCGCGCTGCTGGGCTGGCGCGGGCTGCGGGCCGCCATGCGTGCCCCGGACATGTACGGCACCATGCTGGCCGTCGGCATCACGGCTATGATCGTGCTGCAGGCTTTCGTGAACATCGGCGTCGTCACGGGCTCGCTGCCGACGACGGGCATTACCTTGCCGTTCATCAGCGTCGGCGGCTCATCGCTGGTCGTGACGATGGCCGGCGTTGGGGTCTTGCTCAACATTTCCAGTCAAGGAACGAAAGTCTAGCCGGCTACCAAGTCAAAGAGGCGAGGCGTACCATGAAAGTGCTGCTGGCCGGCGGAGGAACCGGCGGCCACATTTTCCCGGCCATTACCATCGCGCAAACGTTGCGGGAGCAGTACGGAGACGTCGACGTGCTGTTCGTGGGAGCGCAGGGCGGGCTGGAGGCGACGCTGGTGCCGAAAGCCGGCTTTCCGTTCGTCGGCGTGCCGGCCCGCTACTTGCGCCGTGAGCTGTCGGCTGAGGTGTTCCGGACGGCGTGGACGGCTTGGCGCGGGTTCGCCGAGGCGTGGCGCATCGTGGGCCGCTTCCGCCCCGACGTGGCGGTGGGCACGGGCGGCTACGTGTCCGGCCCCGTCATTGCCGCCGCGGCCCTGCGGCGGGTGCCCGTCGTCTTGCAGGAGCAGAACGCCCTGCCGGGACTGACGACGCGGCTGCTGGCGCGCGCCGCACGGCGCATCGCCTTAGGGTCGGCGGCCGCGTCCGGCTACTTTCCATCGGATGGTCGCGCCGTCGTGACGGGAAATCCTATCCGCCGCGACATTTTGCGGGCCACGCGGGATGAGGCGCTCGCGGCGTTCGGGCTTGATCCCCGCAAGAAGACGTTGCTGGTGTTCGGCGGCAGCCAAGGCGGCCGCACCATCAACCGGGCGATGATAGAGGCGGCTCCGGCGTTGCTGCGGCGCGGCGATGTGCAAATTATTCAGCAGACGGGTCCTGCTCACTTCGCCGAGGTGGTGGAGGCCGCGGGCGCCGTTCGCCGCGGGGAGGAACGTGCGGCGGCGGGCGATTGGCATATCTTGTCGTTCATTTACGACATGCCGAAAGCCTACGCCGCGGCGGACCTGGTGCTGTGCCGGGCAGGCGCCATCACGCTGGCCGAAATTACCGCCAAGGGGCTGCCGGCCGTGCTGGTGCCGTATCCGTTTGCGGCCGAACGGCACCAGGACGCCAACGCGGCCGAACTGGCCCAGGCCGGCGCGGCATTGGTCGTGCCGGACGCGGAGTTGACCGGACAGCGTCTGCTGGCCACGGTGCAGCCGCTGCTGGACGACGACGAGCGCCGCCGGCGCATGGGCGAAGCCGCACGCCGGCTGGGGCGGCCCGACGCCGCGGAACGGATCGCGGCGCTCATCCGTGAGGCCGCGCGCAAGCCGGACCGCTAGTCGACGGCCGGCCGTCGGGCGGGGCGCGGAATCGACTGACAACAGTGCCTAGAACAGGGTATTTTGGGCATGCATAGAATGTAATGCTTGCGCCGGCTTCTCGCGCGGGGCTTCGCAGGAAGGGGACACAGCAATGCCGCGGCAGAAAACCTACTTCATTGGCATCGGAGGCGCGGGCATGAGTGGTCTGGCGCACGTGTTGCTGGACAGCGGCGAAGACGTGGCCGGGTCGGACCTGGCGGAAAGCGCGGCCACCGCGCGGCTGGCGCAGAAAGGCGCTCGCATTTACATCGGCCACGACGAAGCCCACATCGCGCGGGAAGCGCCCGACGTGGTAGTCTATTCCAGCGCGGTGCCGGCCGATAACCCGGAGTTGCGCTATGCCCGCCGCGCGGGAATTCCGGTGCTCGCCCGCGGCGAAATGCTGGCGCGCTTGATGAACAGCCGCAAGGGTATCGCCGTGGCGGGCACCCACGGCAAGACGACCGTCACTTCGATGATTGCTCTTGTCCTCGAACGCAGCGGCGCCGATCCGACGCTGGTCGTCGGCGGCGAGATGCGGGATCTGGGTACAAACGCGAAGGCGGGCCGAGGCGAGTATTTCGTCGCCGAGGCCGACGAAAGCGACCGATCTTTCTTGCACTTGGCGCCGGTCATCGCCGTCGTCACCAACATCGACGCCGACCATCTGGAGCACTACGAAGGCATCGACGACATCGTCGCCGCGTTCCGGGCGTTTCTGGAGAAGCTGCCGCGGGAAGGCGTGGCCGTCGTGTGCGGCGACGACGCCAACGCCGTGCGCGCGGCGCCGGAGCATTGCCGCGTCGTCACCTACGGCCTGAACGGCGATTACGATTACACGGCCGACGGCATCGAGTTGCTGCCGTTCGGCAGCCGCTTCACGGTCAAGACCCGGGAAGGCGTTCTCGGCCCTGTGACGCTGCGCGTGCCGGGCCGCCACAATATAGCCAACGCGCTGGCCGCCGTCGCCGCGGCGCGTGCGGCGGGCTTCACCTTCGAGCAGGCCGCCGCGGCCCTCGCGGAGTTTCGCGGCGCCAAGCGGCGGCTGGACGTCCTCGGCGAAGAACGAGGCGTCATGGTCATCGACGACTACGCCCATCATCCTACCGAGATCCGGGCCACGCTGGCCGCGGTGCGCAATCTGCGGCGGCGGATCGTGGCCGTCTTTCAGCCGCACCGCTATACGCGAACCAAGCTCCTGCTGCACGAGCTGGCCGCCAGCTTCGGCGACGCGGATCTCGTCGTCCTGACGGATATTTACGCCGCGCTGGAACCGCCCATACCCGGCGTCACCATCGACGTGTTGGCGGAACAAATGCGCGCTGTGGCCGGCGACAAAGTGGCGCTTGTGCGCGACCTGGACGCCGTGCCGGGGTTTTTGCTGGCAGCCACACGCCCCGGCGACGTAGTTGTCACCATCGGCGCCGGCGACGTGCGCCGGGCGGGCGAGGCGTTTCTCACCCTGGCGCGTTCGGCGCCGGCCCTCGTCGCGCACTTGACCCCGTCTGCGGCGGAGGGCGCCGGGGTTTCCGCCGAGGAGGCTTGACGCAAACGTTGGAGGAGTTCATCGCACGGCTGCGGCGGCAGGTCCAGGGCGACGTTCTTCTCAACGAGCCCTTGCATCGCTACACCAGCTTCCGGCTGGGAGGGCCGGCCGACGTACTGGTCCACCCGTCCTCCATGGACGACGTGATCGCAGTGCAGCAACTGTCGTCCCGCTACGAGGTGCCCGTCACCGTGCTCGGCGCGGGCAGCAACGTGCTGATCGCCGACGCCGGCGTGCGCGGCGTGGTCGTGCGCATCGGGCGCTCCATGAGTGCCGTGGCGTTCGACGGCGAGACCATTGTGGCCGACTGCGGCGCTCCGTTTCCCCGTTTGGGCAAGCTGTCGGTGGAACAGGGACTGACGGGGCTAGAGTTCGCCAGCGGCATACCGGGCACGTTGGGCGGCGCCCTGTACATGAACGCCGGCGCCCACAACCAGACGACGGCTGCCGTCGTGGAAGAAGTGACGGCGGTGGACGGGACGGGCCGCGTGCTGACGCTGACGGCGGCGGACATGGAGTTCGGGTACCGGTCCAGTCGTCTCCAGCGGGAACCGGGGCTCATCGCCGTGCGCGCCAAGTTGCGGCTGCAAGCCGCGGATCCCGCGGAAGTGCGGGAACGGATGCGCGCCTTTATGGAGCGGCGGCGCCGTACACAACCCATTGGCACGAAGAACGCCGGCAGCGTATTTAAGAATCCGCCGGGTGATTTCGCCGGCCGGCTCATCGAAGCGGCGGGCTGCAAAGGCATGAGCGTGGGCGACGCCGTCGTCTCGACGGTGCACGCCAACTTCATCGTCAACCGCGGCAACGCCACGGCCGACGATGTGCGGCGCCTGATGGAACAGGTGCAAAAGAAGGTGTTCGAGCGTTTCGGCGTCGAGCTGGAGCCGGAAGTGCGCCTGCTCGGGTTCGCCTGAATCGGGGTGTCTGCATGCAAGGAATGTGGATCCAGGGCGGTCGGCCCCTGCAAGGGACATGGCGCGTGTCGGGCGCGAAAAACGCGGCGCTGAAAATGATGGCGGCCGCGCTGATGGCGTCGGAACCGTGCCTCGTCGACGACGTGCCCGATATCCGGGACGTCGCGACGATGATGGGCGTCATGCGCCATCTGGGCGCCGACGTGCGCCTCGAACCCGGCGGCCGCTTGCATATCAAGCCGCCCGACTACCCTTGTTGGGAAGCGCCGGAACATTTGGTGCGCCAAATGCGGGCCTCCGTCCTGGTGATGGGCCCCCTGCTGGCGAGAACGGGTCGGGTGCGCATCTCGATGCCGGGCGGCTGCGCCATTGGGCCGCGGCCCATCGACTTGCACCTGAAAGGCTTGCGGCAACTCGGCGCCGAGATCGTGGAGGAACACGGTTTCGTGGAGGCGTGGGCGCACCGGCTGGAAGGCGCCGAGATCCAGCTGGACTTTCCCAGCGTCGGCGCGACGGAAAACTTGATGATGGCCGCGACGATGGCGCGCGGGGTCACGATCATCCGCAACGCGGCGCGCGAGCCGGAAATCGTGGATCTCCAGACGTTCCTCAACAACATGGGCGCCCGCATCGTCGGGGCCGGCACTGACACCATCCGCATCACCGGCGTGCGGGAGCTGGGCGGCGCGCGGCACGCGGTCATCCCCGACCGCATCGAAGCCGGTACGGCCATGGTGGCGGCGGCCATCACGGGCGGCGACGTGGTGGTGACCAACGTCATCCCGGAGCACTTGGAAGCGGTGACGGCCAAGCTGCGGGAAGCCGGTGTGGAGGTCGAACCTGCCGGCGCCGGCGCGCTGCGCGTGCGCGGATCGCTGCGCCCGAAAGCGTTCTCGGTGCGAACCCAACCGTATCCGGGCTTTCCGACTGACATGCAGCCCCAGTTCATGGCCTTGGCCGCGGTGGCTGAAGGCGCCAGCCTGGTCAAGGAAACGGTCTACACCAGCCGCATGAAGCACGCCGACGAGCTGCGCCGCATGGGCGCCGACATCGTCGTCGACGGGTCCGTGGCGGTGATTCGCGGCGTGGAGCGGCTGACGGGCGCCGTCGTCGAAGCCACCGACTTGCGGGCGGGTGCTGCGCTCATTTTGGCCGGGTTGGCCGCCGAAGGCGACACCGTCGTCGAAGGCATGGAGCATATCGACCGGGGCTACGAGCTGATTGACGAGAAGCTGCGCAGCGTCGGCGCGCGCGTGCGGCGCATCTCCGAAGACTTGCCCGTTGCGGGCGAAAGGCCTCTGGTGCGAGCCTGATGCAGGAGCGGCCCCTGGAGCCCCGGTCGGCGGAAGAGACGCAAGTCGTCGCGGCGCTGCTGGGCTTGCTCTTGGTCGTGGGCGTATATGCGTTCCTGCAGTCGCCCTATTTCGCCGTGGCGGAAGTCGACGTGCAGGGAGCCTCCGCCGTCGCGGCGGAGGAAATCGTCGCCCTAACGGGCGTGCACGCGGGAGATAATCTCTTGGCGCTGGACCTGGACGCCATCGCGGCCGGCGTCGAGGGGCACCCGCGCATCCAGCGGGCCGAAGTCCGTCGTGCCTTGCCGGGCGTGCTGCGGGTGACGGTAACCGAGTACGAACCGCTGCTGCTGGTGGTCGTCAACGGCGAAGCGACGGCATTGGCCCGCGACGGTACGCCGATTCCGGTTACGCCGCAAGAGGCGGAGCGGCTGCCGTTGGTGCGCGGGGAGGCGGACGCCGCCGTGCTGCGGCTGGCCAGCTTGCTGCCCGAAGACGTCCACGCCCGGGTGGCCGAGATCGTGCGGGAGGGCGGCAGCCTGACGCTGCGGACTCGCAGCGGCGAAACGATACTGCTGGGCGACGGGACACAACTGGAGCGCAAGCTGGACATCGCCTTGGACTTGCTGCGCCAAAACCGCTTTGCGGTCATCGACGTGCGCTTTCCTTCTTCGCCGGTCGTGCGGGTCGCGCCATAAAATCGCGCCGCGCGCGGACTTGCCTGCCAGGGATCGACTTCGATCTGTTGAATAGTCCAAGAAACGATCCAGCGGGAGGGATTTAGGGTGGCCCCATCCGTTCCCGTCGTCGGCCTCGATCTCGGACATGCCCACTTTCGCGCTGGCGTCGGTTACGCCGACGGCGGACGGGTCCACATTCTCGGCGTCGCTTCGGTACCCGCGGCGGGGGTGGAGCGGGGGGCCATCGTGGACGAAGCGCAACTGGCGCACGCGACGGAACGGGTGCTGCGCGACGCCAGGCGGCTCGCCGGCGCCGCGGGCAATTTGCCGGTCGTGGTCGGGGTCGGGGGAGCGCTGTGGAAGAACTGGGTGGAGGCGGGCGGCCCGGAGGCGGACCTAGAGCGGGCGAGATACTTCTCGCGTCTGCTCCGCGCCGACGTGGAGGCCGTCGTGCCCACCGCGGAAGCGGCCGCCCGGGCCGTGCTTTTCCCGGCCGAGCGCAGCGCGCGTGCCGCCGTGCTGGACATCGGCGAAGCCTCCACGGACGTTGTCGTCTTCGACGACCGCGAGCCCGTACTTTGCGGCGTCGTCCCGGTCGCCGGCCGCCACGTGACCAACGACATCGCCTACGGCTTGCAAGTCTCCCGCGAAGAAGCGGAGCGGCTGAAGCGGCGCTACGGGGCGGCGGTCAGGGAATTGGCTCCGCCCGTTCGCTTTGGCGGCGGCAAGGGCGGGTCCGGGCCCGAGCTGTTCGAGATCGTGGAGGCGCGCGTGGCCGAACTGCTGGAGCTGGCGGCGGAGCAGCTGTCGTCCGCGCTGGGCGGGGTCCTGCCGGAACGCGTCATCCTGACCGGGGGCTCCGCGCTGCTGGCCGGCCTGCAGCAGGCGGCGCAGCGAATGTTGGGCGTGCCGACGCGCATCGGCGTGGCTCAGGGAACCGTCGGGCCGGCTGACGTGGTGACCTCGCCGGCGTGCGCGGGAGTCATCGGCCTCCTGTACGAGGTCGCGGCGGCCGCGCCGGCGGCCAACGGCGCGGCGCGCAAGGGCGTCTTCGACAGCGTCAGGCAGTGGCTGAAAGAATTCCTATGAGGATTCGGCGCTAGGAGGCTGGAGCGAATGTTCGAATTCGACGAGGTGCAAGGCCAGTTCGCCCGCATCAAAGTCGTCGGCGTCGGCGGCGGCGGCCAGAATGCGATCAACCGCATGATCGAAGCCGGCCTGCAAGGCGTAGAGTTTGCCGCGCTCAACACGGACGCGCAGGCGCTGATGATGTCCAACGCGCCGGTCAAGCTGCAGCTGGGCGAAAAGCTGACGCGCGGCCTGGGGGCGGGGTCCAATCCCGAGATCGGCCAGAAGGCCGCGGAGGAGAGCCGGGAGGAAATCCGCGCGCTGCTGGAAGGAGCCGACATGGTGTTCGTCACGGCCGGCATGGGCGGCGGCACGGGGACGGGCGGCGCGCCCATCGTGGCGGAGATCGCGCGCGAAGTGAACGCCTTGACGGTCGGCGTGGTAACGAAGCCGTTTTCCTTTGAAGGGCGCCGGCGCCAGCAGCAGGCGGAGAAGGGCATCGAACTGCTGCGCGAAAAGGTCGATACGTTGATCGTCATCCCCAACGACCGCTTGCTGCAAGTGGCCGAAAAGCGCACGTCTATTCTGGATGCGTTCCGGCTGGCCGACGACGTGCTGCGCCAGGGCGTGCAAGGCATCTCCGACTTGATTACTGTACCCGGCCTCATCAACCTGGATTTCGCCGACGTCCGCACCATCATGGTCAACGCCGGCTCGGCACTGATGGGCATCGGCGTCGCCTCGGGCGAAGACCGGGCGGTCAAGGCGGCCAAGGCGGCCATCTCCAGCCCCCTGCTGGAAGCGTCCATCGAAGGGGCGCGGGGCATCCTGCTCAACATTACCGGCAGCAGCAACCTCGGGCTGTTTGAGGTCAACGACGCGGCGGAAATCATCGCCGAAGCGGCGGACCCCGAGGCGAACATCATCTTCGGCGCGGTCATCGATGAATCGATGCGGGACGAGGTGCGCGTGACCGTCATCGCCACCGGTTTCGACAACAGCGGCACGTCCCGGCGCTCGGGCCTGCGCGATCTGGAGCTGCCCACGTTCCACGGCGACGACTTGGATATTCCGGCCTTCCTGCGCCGCCGTTCATCGTAACCTCGGGCGGCTGCGGGTTATACCGCGCCCTCGAGGCGCTGCATCTCGGCGCGCAGCTTCTGCAGGATGCGCTTTTCGAGCCGCGAGATGTACGACTGGGAAATGCCCAGCATATCCGCGACTTCTTTTTGCGTCTTCGCGCGCCCGTTGTTGAGGCCGAAGCGCAGCCTCACGATGCGCCGTTCCCGCTGCGACAGCCGGTCCATGGCCAGGCTCAACAAGTCTCGGTCCACCTGTTCCTCGAGGCGGCGGTTGACGTCGCTCTCGACGCCGATGACGTCGGAGAGCAGCAGTTCGTTGCCGTCCCAGTCGGTGTTGAGCGGCTCGTCAAAAGATACTTCCGCCCGGGTTTTCGCGTTCCGGCGCAAGTACATCAAGATTTCGTTCTCGATGCAGCGCGAGGCGTAAGTGGCCAGCTTGATGTTCTTGGACGGGTCGAACGTGTTGACCGCCTTGATAAGGCCGATCGCGCCGATGGAAACCAAGTCTTCCACGGCGATGCCCGTGTTTTCAAACTTGCGGGCGATGTAGACGACGAGCCGCAAATTGCGCTCGATGAGCGGCGTTCGCACCGTATCGTCGCCCGCTTGCAGCCTCTCCATCAGCGCCGCTTCCTCGGCCTGGGTCAGCGGCGGAGGCAGCACCTCGCTGCTGCCGATATACCAGACCGGCCGCGGCGGGGCCAGTTGCTGCACCAGCCGCAGCGCCCACCAGCGGACAACGAATCGGCACCGCTTAACGCAAAGCCACTTCACCGGTCCGCCGCCTCCCTGAGGATGAGTCCAGAGTGACCGCCTCGCCGGCCGGGGCCGCGAGGGCGTCCTGTACCAAATCCGGGTGAATGAGCGCCTGATACGCGCCGTCCGGATCGAGGGGGCCGGCGTACACCGCGACGACGCAGGCCGCCGCCGCCACGACCCGGTCGCCGACGACGAAGCGAACGGCGTCGGGACGAAACCCGATCAGCAGGCCGTGGCGCCTGCCGATGGAAGAGAACGGAATGACCCGGAAGCGGGCCGACCAGCGCTCCGACGCCAACAATCTCGTAACACCCGAAAGGTCACCTTCTTCCATGGCTGCCACCGCCGCGTGCAGGTAAGGCGGCAGCAACGGTTGCAGCGCGGCGTGTTCCACGATCACCACCGGCAAGCCCGTCAACGGATCCCGCAAGCGGTTGCCCGTGTCGATCAGCGCCGTGAGGCGGCGTCCTTGCCCATCGAAGCAAATTTCGACGGGCACGTGGTACAGATATTGCCACAGCCGCCGCTGCACCGCGCCCCAACCGAGCTCCGCCACCAGCAACACCGTTCCGCCGCCGGCCAGGAAGCCTGCCACGGAATCGGGGTCCGCAGGACTGCCGAAGACAAACGACGCCGCCGTGCCCGCCCCGGCGCTGACGAACCCGATGCCGTAGAAGGCCGCGGCGACCGAGAGCATGCGCCGCGGCGTCATCGGTCCGAACGCGGCCAACAGCAGGAGGGCGGAAACGAGGACGACGACCGGCGCCGTACCGGCGACGCCGTAGCGAGGAAGCACGCCGCCTTGCGCCAGCTGCCAGAGGACGAAGTAGGCGGTGCCGAGAGCTGCGGCCAGCAGCAGCCGGCGGCTCGTCGTCGCGACGCGCGCCGCCTGCGCCGTCGCCCACAGGAGCAAGTAGTCGAACAGAAACGCCGCCGCCGCTTGCACCAACAGCACGTCCAGCCAAATGACCGTTCCGACGCCGCCCACGCCGCCCGCCTCCCGCCCGTGCGCGACTACGGGCTTGCCTTCCGTGGCATCATCTTATTACCCGGCGCGCCGCGCCATTCCTGCGCGCATAATTATGACAGTTCGGAATAATCAAACTGCCTCCTTGGCAATACTGAGACAAGCAGGTCAACTGCCGGGGAGGCCACGACCCATGAACAAGGTGGAGATCTGCGGCGTCAATACGTCGAAGCTGCCGGTGTTGTCCAACGCCCACATGCGGGAGCTGCTCAAGCGCGTGCGGGAAGGCGACCAGGAGGCGCGCGCCGAGCTTATCCAAGGGAACTTGCGGCTGGTGCTCAGCGTCATCCAGCGCTTCACCAACCGGGGCGAAAACGTGGACGACCTGTTCCAGGTAGGCTGCATCGGCCTCATCAAAGCCATCGACAACTTCGACCTGAGCCAGAACGTCAAGTTCTCCACCTACGCCGTACCGATGATTATCGGTGAAATCCGGCGTTACTTGCGCGACAACAACCCGATCCGGGTGAGCCGCAGCCTGCGCGACGTGGCCTACAAGGCGCTGCAAGTTCGGGACAGCCTCACCAGCCGCTATAACGCGGAGCCCACGTTGTCGCAAATCGCCGAGGAGATGGGCTTGTCGCGGGAGGAAGTGGTTTACGCCCTCGACGCGATTCAGGAGCCCATCTCGCTCTTCGAACCCATCTACCACGACGGCGGCGACCCCATTTTCGTCATGGACCAGATCAGCGACGAGCGGTCGGAAGACTCCGCGTGGATTGAAGGGATTACCATCCGGGAAGCGTTGTCGCGGCTGGGCGAACGGGAAAGGCTGATCTTGACCAAGCGCTTTTTCGACGGCCGCACGCAAATGGAAGTGGCGGAAGAAATCGGCATCTCGCAGGCGCAAGTGTCGCGCCTGGAGAAGGCGGCCCTGAAAAACTTGCGGCGGCATATGTCGGGCTGAGGGTAGGGAGGAGAACAGCATCGTGAGACGCACGTCGAGCCCTCGGCTTCCGTGGCCGCGGACTCTCGTCGCCTTGGCGCTGGCCGTCGTCGTCGCCGGCGGCTTGCTGGCCTGGCGTTTCGGCGCGGAGGCGGCCCGGCGCCCAAGCGAAGAACGAATCGTCCGTTTACACGTCGTGGCGCACAGCAATCGCACCGAAGACCAGACGCTGAAGCTGCATGTGCGTGACCGGCTGCAGCCGCTGGTGAACGAGTTGTCCGCTTTGCTGTCGGAAGAAGCCGCGGCAGGGCCGGCACCGGAGCGGCTGGCGCTGCACCTGGACGAATTGCTGCGCGCGGCCCGGGAAGAGCTGGCGCGCCGCGGCGCGCCGTATGGCGCACAGCTGGCGCTAGAGCCCGACGCCGCGGGCCGGCTGGCGGCCATCAAAATCGTGCTGGGCGACGGCGCGGGCGCCAACTGGTTCTGCGTGCTGGTGCCGCCGCTTTGCTTCAGCGACATGGACGCGGTGGAGCGGCGCCCCGCCGGGGACGGCCAGCAAGCGGGCGTGCGCTTCGCCTGGCGCTGGCTGGATCAGCTCTTCTCACGCTTGAGCGTGCCAGTCGAACGTGTCGGGCAAGTGGACGAGAATAACGTCGACGCCGATCTTGCGCACGCGGGCCCACGGAACGGCGA
The DNA here is from genome assembly GCA_017577945.1 of Bacillota bacterium. NCBI lineage: Bacteria > Bacillati > Bacillota > Bacillota bacterium. Next base: position 392,638 of record PKQS01000009.1, on the reverse strand, counting down.
TGTCGGGACGGCGGCCGAATAGCGACCAGCCCCGCCGCCCGCCGTCGCCGGGCAGCAGCAGCGCGCGAATGCTGCCCGTTTCCACGTCCACGTCCAAATCGTAGACGTAGCCGAGCTTGCGGCCGTCGACGAGATTGACCACATCCAACAGCCGCAGCTCGGAAGCCCGCACCAGCACCCCCGCTTCCCTCCTCAGGTCACTATATTCCGGTCGCGGGGCCACGAGACGCCGCCGTTTTCCTTCCCGTCATGTATAATGACGGCGAGGGGGAATCGGCCGTGCGCTGCCCTTACTGCCGACACGAAGCCACGAAAGTGCTGGACTCGCGTACCACGGACGAGGGCGCGTCCGTGCGGCGGCGGCGCTTGTGCGAGCGGTGCAAGCGGCGCTTTACCACGTACGAGCGCTGGGAGGAGACGCCGCTTCTGGTCGTGAAAAAGGACGGCCGGCGAGAGCCTTTCCAGCGGCAGAAGCTGCTCGCGGGCCTCGTGACCGCCTGCAAGAAGCGCCCCATCCCGCTTCAGACCCTGGAAGAAATCGTCGACGAGATCGAACGGAAGTTCCGGCAGGAAGGCGAGTCGGAGGTCACCAGCCGCGCCATCGGCGAGGCGGTCATGGAGCGGCTGCGCACGCTCGACGAGGTCGCTTACGTTCGCTTCGCCTCCGTGTACCGCGAGTTCCGCGACATCACGACGCTGCTGGACGAAGTGGAGAAGCTGCTCAACAGCAAGAAGGAGTGAAGGCTGTGTTCGCGCGCCGGCCGGTGGGGGGCGTGTCTCTATGGCACGTCGCGGCATGGTCCGAGCGGGGCTGGCTGCACGGCTTCTCGGGCCGCGCGGGCGGCGTGAGCCGGGGACCGTACGCCTCGCTGAATTTGGGGCTGCACGTCGGCGACGACCCCGCGTGCGTGTTGGAGAACCGGCGCAGGCTGTGCCGGGCGGCAGGGATTGATCCGGGATCGCTGGTGGTCGGCCAGCAAGTGCACGGCGCGCAGGTGGCCGTCGTGACCCCTCGCGACAGAGGGCGCGGCGCGTTTTCGCCGGACGATGCCATTCCCGGCGTGGACGCGCTCGTTACCGACGCGCCGGGCGTCGTCCTGATGGCGCTGTACGCGGACTGCGTCCCGGTCTTCATCTACGATCCGAAGCGGCGGGCCGTCGGTTTGGCGCACGCGGGCTGGAAAGGGACCGCGGCGGGCATCGCGGGCCGAACGCTGGCGGCGATGGCGGACGCGTTCGGCACCCGCCCGGAAGACTGCTGGGCGGCTATTGGGCCGTCCATCGGCCCGTGCTGCTACGAAGTCGGCGAAGACGTGGCCGCTCGCTTCTCGGCCTTGGACCCCGCGCTTGTGCGTGAGCAGGGCGAGTCGCGCCGGCTGGACTTGTGGGCCGCCAACGAACAACAGCTCGTCGCGGCGGGCGTCCCGCCGGCGCAGGTGACTTCCGCCCGGCTTTGTACCCGCTGCTTGCAGGAGACGTTCTTCTCCCACCGCGCGCAGGGCGGCCGCGCCGGGCGCATGGCCGCCTTTATCGGAGTGTAGGCAAAAAGCGCGGGAAAGGACTTGATCGGCCGGACACGAACTGTATCGGGCGAGGAGGTGCGTGCGGGTGGCGCGCGGTCGACAAATCGCGGCCATCTTGCTGACGGCCCTCGGGTTGTACAGCTTCCTGAGCCTTTTTTCGGACTCCACGGGCCAATACGGCGCTTACGTATCCTACTGGCTGCGCCGCGCGGCGGGCACCGTCGCGTTCGTGCCGGCCCTCGCGCTCGTCTGGCTGGGAGTGCGGTTGTTCTGGGGCCGGTGGGACGCCGCCGTCGCGCGCCGCCTGGCCGGCGTGACGCTCCTGCTCGGCGTGGCCGCCCTCGGGCTGCACGTCCATTATCGTTTCGTCACCGGGTGGCCTGCGGCGTGGAACGTGCGCGACGAACTGGCGGCGGTAAGCGGAGCCGCGGGCCCGTGGTCCGGCGGCATGCTGGGCGCGTATCTGGCGGCGGCGTCCATGCCCTTGCTAGGTCCTTTGGGCACGAGCCTGGCCGCCGGCGCGGCGACGGTGGTGGCCTGGCTGCTCATCGCCGACAATACGATGCGGCGGCTAGGACGGCGGCTGGGCCGGCGGCTGATGACGCGCGCGTCCGAAGAGGACAAGCGGAAGCTGTCCATCGGAGACCGGCTGCGGAAGCGGCGCCCGCCGCAAACCGAACGGGAAGCGCACGAGCCCGCAGGGGTCAAGGAAGCCGCGGCCGCGCAGGAGCCCTGGTTCCCAAAAGCGGCGCGAACGACGGCGGACGACGATGAGCGCAGGGCGCGGGACACGCTGGAACGCAGCGCGGCCGGCGGCCCCCAAGGACCCGATCGCGAGCAGCCGGCGCGGCGTCCAACCAACGTCCATTACGTGTTTCCTTCCGTCGAGCTGCTCGAGCGGCCGCGCCCGCCGCGCCGGCGGGGGCCGGCGGAAGACGACGAAGCGCGCGCGCGGCAGCTGGAGGAGACCCTGGCCAGCTTCGGCGTCGACGCCAAAGTGGTCAGCATCGTGCGCGGGCCACGCGTCACCCGCTTTGAGGTGCAGCCGCCGCCCGGCATCAAGGTCAGCCGCATCGTCGGGCTGGCCGACGACATCGCGCTGAGCCTCGCGGCGGCCGACGTGCGGGTCGAGGCGCCGGTTCCGGGCAAGTCCGTCGTCGGCATCGAAGTGCCCAACAAGGAAGCAAGCCCCGTCTATTTGCGGGAGATTATCGAATCCGCCGAGTTTCAGCAGCTGCAGTCGCCGCTGGCCATGGCGCTGGGGCGAGACATCACCGGCAAGCCGCTGGTGGCGGATTTGACCAAGCTGCTGCACCTGCTCATCGCCGGCGCCACGGGGTCGGGCAAGAGCGTCTGCCTCAACTGCATCATCACGAGCTTCCTGTATAAGGCGCGGCCCGATGAAGTGAAGCTGATGATGATCGACCCGAAGCGGGTCGAATTGTCGGTGTACGACGGCATCCCGCATCTGATCGCGCCGGTTGTTACGGACGCGCGTGAAGCCGCGGGCGCGCTCAAGTGGGCGGTCAAAGAGATGGAACGCCGTTACGAGCTGCTGTCGGCGGCGGGCGTGCGCAACGTGGACAGCTACAACCGCAGCCGGCGCAAACCCGAAGGCGGGGACGAATACCTGCCTTACCTGGTCATCGTCATCGACGAGCTGGCCGATCTCATGCTGGTCGCGGCCAGCGACGTCGAGGACAGCATTTGCCGCCTGGCGCAGATGGCGCGCGCCGCGGGCATTTACCTCGTCATCGCCACGCAGCGGCCGTCGGTGGACGTCATCACCGGTCTCATCAAGGCCAACGTGCCGTCGCGGCTGGCGTTCGCGGTCAGCTCGCACGTGGATTCGCGCACCATCCTCGACATGGGCGGCGCGGAACGGCTGCTTGGAAAAGGCGATATGTTGTTTTATCCCATCGGCGCGCCCAAGCCGATTCGGGCCCAGGGCGCGTGGGTGTCGGAAGCCGAGGTGGAGGCCGTAGCCGACGCGTGGCGTACCCAAGCCGCGCCGCAGTACGTGGCGGAGCGGTTTGCGGCGCCCAACGCGGAGGGCGGCTGGGAAGAGGACATGGAGGACGAGTTGTTCGACGAGGCGGTGCGCCTGGTGCGGGAGATGGGACAGGCGTCGGTGTCGATGCTGCAGCGTCGGTTTCGCATCGGCTACGCCCGCGCCGCGCGGCTCATCGATATGATGGAGCGGCGGGGCATCGTCGGCCCGTACCAAGGCAGCAAGCCGCGAGAGGTGATCGGGGTTGACGACGGAGCAAGACCGCGCGAACCGGCGCGGTGACCATATCGTGCACGCCCTGCTGGCCGGCGGCACCGTGCGAGCGCTGGCGGCCGTGACCACCGACACGGTGGCGGAAGCGCAGCTGCGGCACGGCTTGTACCCGGTCGCCGCGGCGGCGCTTGGGCGCGTGTTGACCGTCACGGCGCTTTTGGGCGTGCAGCTGAAGCCGCCGCAGCAAGTGTTCGTCGACGTCGTAGGCGACGGGCCGCTGGGCTACATCAAGGCCAACGCTGACGCGGAAGGGCGCGTCCGCGGCTACGTGGCCAATCCGCACGTGCACCTCCCCTCCACGCCGGCCGGCAAGCTGGACGTAGGGCGAGCGGTAGGCAAGGGGTATTTGTACGTGACGCGCGACTTCGGCCTCAAGGAGCCGTACCGGGGCTACGTGCCCCTGGTCAGCGGCGAGATCGGCGAGGACTTCGCCTATTACTTCCTGCGCTCGGAGCAGCTGCCGTCGCTGGTGGCGGTGGGCGTGCTGGTGGAGACCGACAATACGGTGCGGGCCGCCGGCGGCCTTATCGTCCAGCTGTTGCCTGGCGCCGACGACAAGGTGGCCGAACACCTGGAAAAGGTGGCGGCGCGCCTGCCCGCCGTCTCCACGTCGGTGGATCGGGGCGTCTCGGCCGAAGGTCTCATCCGCATGGCCGCCGGCGGCCTCGACGTGCAAGTGCTGGAGGAACGTGCGGTTCGCTTTGCGTGCCGCTGCTCGCGCAGCCGGTTCGAGCAGGCGCTCATCGCGCTGGGCAAGGACGAGCTGGAAGATATGCTGCGCGAAGACGGCGAAGCCGAACTGGTCTGTCATTTTTGCTCCGCCAAGTACCATTTCAGCCGCGAGCAGCTGGAGGCGCTGGCAGCCGAAGCTGCGCGGCAAGGCGACTAGGTGCGAGCCGTCCGGGAAGCGGGTGAGCATCCGATGGCGAAGGTGATGCGCAAAGCCGCGTGGCTGCTGGTCGCTTTGCTGCTGGCGGCGGCTCTCGTCTTGTTGGCGCGGGTGCTGACGGAGTACTGGTGGTTCGTCGAACTCGGGCAGCCCGGGGTGTTTTGGCGCCTGCAAGGTTGGCGGTGGGGCTTGCGGCTCCTGGCGTTCGTCAGCGCTTGGCTGTTCTTGTACGGCAACCTGCGGCTGACCCAGCCGGCCATCTTCAAGGCGGTGCAGCGCTTCGCCGACGGCGTGCCGCGGCTTTTGCGCTGGCCCAACGTGCGCCGTGCCTTCCTTGTCGCCAGCGCGCTCCTCGCGCTGCCGTTGTCCGGGACTATCGCCGAGCACTGGGACGAAGCCGTGCGTTTCGTGTACGGGCCTTCGTTCGGCGTCGCGGATCCCCTTTTCGGCAAGGACGTCGGCTTTTACGTGTTCCGCTTGCCGCTTTGGCGGCTGCTGCACTCCGCGGCGCTGAGCCTCGTCGTTATGGCCGCGGTGCTCGTTCTCGGGGTCTACGTGGCGGCTCGCGTCGTGGAGTGGCGTTCCCCGCGGGTCGAGGGTGGGCCCCGGCGGCACGTGCTGTTTCTCGCCGCGGCTTTCGCCTTGCTGGTGGCGGCAGGGCATCGGCTAAGTTTGTATGCCTTGCTGTATTCCGACCACAGTCCGGTCTTCTACGGGGCGTCCTATACCGACTGGCACGCCCGGGCCGTCGCGTTGCGGGTGCTCTTCGTGCTCGCTCTGGCGGGCGCGGCGGCGCTGGTCTACCACGTGTTCCGCCCGCGCCCGAAGCTGCTGGCGAGCCTCGGCGCGGCCTGGCTCGGCGCGGCGGTGTTGCTGGGCGGCGTCTATCCCGCGCTCTTGCAGCGGTTCGTCGTGGAGCCGAATGAGCTGCAGCGGGAGGAACGGTTCATCCAGCATCACCTGCGGTTCACGCGGCTCGCCTACGGAGTCGACGACGTGGAGGAAATCGACTTTGAGGTCGTCAACGACCTGACGTGGGAAGACTTGCCGGCCCACGCGGCGGTGCTGGACAACGCGCGCCTGTGGGACTGGCGGCCGCTGAAGCGGACGTACGAGCAGCTGCAGTCCATCCGGTTCTATTACACGTTTCCCGACGTCGACGTGGATCGCTACGTCGTCAACGGCCAGCTGCGGCAAGTGATGCTCGCGGCGCGGGAGCTGGACCTGTCGCAAATCCCGAATCCTACCTGGGTCAACCAGCACTTGCAGTACACGCACGGCTACGGTTTGGTCATGAGCCCCGTGCGCGAGGCGACGCCGCAGGGGCAGCCCCGCTTCTATCTGGCTGACATTCCGCCGCGCCCGCGCAACGTGGACATCACGGTCGAGCGCCCGGAGATCTACTTCGGCGAGCTGACAAATCACTACGTCGTCGTCCGAACCCGCACGCCCGACTTCGAGTTCAGCTACCCGTCGGGCGACGACAACGTGCGGACGACGTACGCGGGGAAAGGCGGCGTCCCGATGGGGTCGCTGTGGCGGCGAGCCGCGTTCGCGCTGCGCATGGGCACCATCAACTTGCTGTTCTCGGACCAAATCGGCCCGGAGACGCGGATTTTGTTCCACCGCAATGTGCGCGAGCGGGTGGCGCGCCTCGCGCCGTTTTTGCGCTTTGATCGCGACCCGTATCCCGTCGTGGCAGACGGCCGCATTTTCTGGATTATCGACGCCTATACCACCTCCAACGCGTTTCCGTACGCGCTGCCGCACCCCGAATGGAACGCCAACTACGTGCGCAACGCCGTGAAAGCCGTCGTCGACGCGTACCACGGCACCGTCGACTTCTACATCTTCGACGACACCGACCCCGTCATTCAAGCGTACGCGGCGGCGTTTCCCAACCTCTTTCGCCCAGCGGACGAAATGCCGGCCGCCCTGCGGGCTCACGTGCGGTATCCGCAAGACTTGTTCCGGCTGCAGGCTGAAATCTACGGCCTGTACCACATGCGCAACCCGACCCTGTTCTACAACCGCGAAGACGTGTGGCGCTTCGCCCGAGAGGTGTTCTCGACCAGCGAGACGACCCGGACCCGAGAGGAAGTTATGGAGCCCTACTACGTCATCGTGCACCTGCCGGACGAACCAGAGCCCGAGATGGTGCTGATGATGCCCTTCACGCCGTCGGAGCGCAACAACATGATCGCCTGGATGGCGGCGCGCATGGACGGCGACAATTACGGGCGGCTGCTGACCTACCGATTCCCGAAAGACGAGCTGGTGTACGGGCCCATGCAGATTGAGGCCCGCATCGACCAGCACCCGGACATCGCGCAGCTGCTCACCTTGTGGGCGCAGCGAGGCTCAAGCGTCATTCGCGGCAACATGCTGGTGCTGCCCATCGGCCGCAGCTTGTTGTACCTCAAGCCCATTTACCTGCAAGCGGAAACCAGCGACTTGCCGGAGCTGGTGCGGGTCATCGCGGCTTTCGGCGACAACTTGTCGATGCAGCCCACGCTGGAAGAGGCGCTGCGATCCGTTCTCACCGGCGGCGCGGCGGTCGCGCCGGCAGACGGCTTGGCCGAGGCGGCGCCGGAGGGACCGCGCAGCGTGGAGGCCTTGCCCGAGCGCGAGCCCGGCGGCGTTCTGCGGGCGAACGAACGGACTGACGCCGTGGCGGCGCTGGCGACCGAGGCGCTGGCCCTGTACGGCCAGGCGCAGGAGCGGCTGAGGGCGGGCGACTGGGCCGGCTTCGGCTCGTCCCTCGACGCCTTGGAAGCCGTGCTCAGGCGCCTGGCGGAAGCGGCCGGCCACGACAGCCCCTAGCGAGAGACGAACACCCTCGAGCGCGGGGCGGCATCGTTATGCGGGGCGGCATAGCCATTGGCGAACACTGGGCTTCAGGCGCGCCTGAGGCCCTTCTTTTTTTGCCCGCCGGCAGGTGTGGTCAGCCGCCGTTCCGCAGGACTTCCACCCGCCGGGGCGAATTCTCGCGCATGTTTTCAGCAAAACGGGATGGATGCGAATGTTTCGCCGTATTGACACGGTCTTCCTGCGGGTTCGTAACCTGGACGACGCCGTAGCTTGGTACACGGAGAAGCTCGGCCTGGCGCTGAAGTGGCGACAGCCCGGCCTCGCCTGCTTGGGCCTGGGCGAGACGCCGCTGACACTGCTGGAAGCCGCCGACGAATTCGTCCCCGCCGAGGAACCGCCCTTCAATTTCTACGCGGCTGACATCGAGGAGGCGCGCCGGCGCCTACGGGACGCCGGAGTGGAGGTCGACGAGGAAATCCAGTCCGACGGCACCGTGCGCTGGTTCGGCTTCGCCGATCTCGATGGCAACCGCCTCGAAGTGTGCTCCTGGCCCGAGTAAGACGGCGCGCGGCGGACCGGAGCGGCTCGTTTCCGGACTGGCCGGCATACGCCTCGTCCCGCGGGCATATATGTGCTCCCGAAAGGGGAGATGGCCATGCCGCCGCGCTGGAGACGATCGACGCTGAGCCGCATGCGCGCGCAATCGGAATCGGACGGGCCGGGACTGTTGTTTATTCTCGTTGCGTTGGTTGCCGTCGCCGTCGCCGGAGCTCGCTTGCTCGGTTTTATGCCCGGGACGCCCAGCGAGCCGGTCCAAACGCCGGCCGCGCCGCCGCTGAGCTTCAGCCAGCCCGCGCCGCTTCCGGCTGCGGCGCCGCCGCAGGCGGAGCGACCGGCGCCTACCGTGCTCATCTATCATACGCACGCCACGGAAAACTTCAACCCGTCTCCCACCCACGCGGCCGGAGGGCGGCAAGGCCACGTGGTGGACGTGGGACGCACGCTGGCCGCCTGGCTGGACGACGCGGGCATCAACGTCATCCACCACACCGCGGTCCACGATCATCCCAACTGGGCCGATGCGTTCGTCAACGCCGCGCAAGCCGTCAGCTCGCTGCTGCACCAGGAGCCCAACGTGAGCGCCGTCTTCGACATTCACCGCGACGCCATCGAGAGCGACGTCGGCAAGGACTTTACGACGGTGCAAATCAACGGACGGCCGGTGGCCCGCATCCTGCTGGTGGTGGGCGATCAGAACAATCCGTACGCGCGGGAGAACGCCGAATTCGCCGAGCTGCTGAAAGCCAAGATGGACCAGCTGTATCCGGGCTTGTCGCGGGGCATCCGCATCCAGCGCGCCGACTACAACGGCCGGCTGCATCCAAACGCCGTGCAGGTGTTCATCGGCGACTACCGCTACAACACGGTGGAGGAAGCCAACGAAGCGGCGCGCTTGTTCGCCCACGTCGTCGCGGAGCTGTTCCGCTGAAGAAACTCCGCTCGTCCGCCGTACGGTCCGGGCATGCTATGCCCGGGAGGGAGCGGCCATGGACGTGTCGCTTGGCGGCGAAAGCGAGCTAGTGCTCACAGCGTTGGCGGCACGCCGGTTCACGCCATGGCGGGACGTGAGCCGGCGCCTGCGCGCCCGGCGCCGGCGGCTGGCCCGGGGTTTCGACCGGCTGCTGGCGCTGGAGGAGATCGCGGTGACGCCTTTTCCGCACCAGCGGGCTGCCGCGCTGACGGTACTGCGGCAGATGCGCGGGCGCGCTTTGCTGGCCGACGAGGTCGGTCTTGGTAAAACTATCGAAGCCGGCCTCGTGCTGAAAGAGTTGCTCATCCGCGGGCTGGCCCGCAGCGCGCTCATCCTGGCTCCGGCGCCGCTGCTCGAGCAATGGCGTGAAGAGCTCGCGGAGAAGTTCGGCATTGCGGCGCGCGTGGCGCGGCTGGAGGGGGCCGGCGACGAATCCGCCGGCGACCGGTGCGTCATCGCCTCGCTGGATTGGGCAAAACGCCCGGAACGCGCCGCGCGCCTGCAAGCCTCAGCTTGGGACGTCGTCATTGTCGATGAGGCTCATCGGCTCAAGAACCGGCGCACGGCCGCTTGGCGCTTCGTCGACGGCCTGCGCAAAAAGTATTTGCTGCTGCTGACGGCTACGCCCATTCAGAACGACCTGGAAGAACTGTACAACTTGGTGACGCTGCTCAAGCCCGGCCTGCTGCAGACGTATACGACTTTTCGCCAGCGCTTTATGGCCGAGAGGCGCCGGGCCAAGGACGTGGAGCAGCTGCGCGATCACGTAGCCGATGTCATGATTCGCACGACGCGGCGCGACTGCGGCCTGGAACTGCCTCCGCGCCGCGTCCAGGCCGCGCCCGTCCGCCTGAGCGAGCCCGAAAAAGCCTTTTATCGCGACGTGCTGGCCTTCGCCCGCCGGGCCTACGCAAGAAAGCCGAGAGGTGAAGCGCTGCCGCTCATCGTCCTGCTGCGGGAGCTGTGCAGCAGCCCGCGAGCCGCCGCCCGCACGCTGGCGCTGTTCGCCAACTCCGAGGACTGGGCGGCGGAGCTTCGCCTAGAGGCGGCCGCGCTGGCCCAGCGCGCGGCGAGCCTGGAAGGTCGCACCGCCAAGCTGGAGCAGGCGCTGCGCCTGCTGAGCGATTGGCGCGAACCGGCGATCGTTTTCACCGAGTTCCGCGCCACCCAGCAGTTGCTGGGCGAGGCGCTGCAGTCCCGCGGCGTCCCCGTCACGCTGTTTCACGGCGGCATGAGCGATGCGGAGCGGCGGGCCGCGCTGGACGGCTTTCAGGCACGCGGCGGCGTCCTTATCAGCACGGAGGCGGGCGGGGAAGGGCAGAACTGGCAGTTTTGCCGTTTCGTCCTCAACTACGACTTGCCCTGGAACCCGATGCGCCTGGAGCAGCGCATCGGCCGCATTCACCGCCTGGGCCAGACCCGCCCGGCGTCGGTCGTCAACCTGTACACGGAAGACACGGTGGAGGCCCACGTGTACAGGCTCCTCGAGGAGAAAATCGGGCTGTTCCGGCAGGTCATCGGGGAGCTGGACTGGATTTTGGCGGCCGAGGACGACGGCGCGGCGTTCGAAGCGACCGTGGGGCACCTGGCGCTCGCCGCCCGCGACGAAGCCGAGCTGGCCGGCGCCTTCGAGCGCCTGGGAAGGCGGCTGGAGGCCCGGAGGGCGCGGCGGGAAGCGGTACTGCGCCGCAATGCCGCGGTGCTGGACGGCCAGGGCATCGGCGCGCGACCGACCGCCCCCGGCCTGGACGAAGAGGAAGGGACCCTCGGCCAGAGTGCTCCGCCCGCGCCGACAGAAGGGGCGGTCGGCGCCGCGGACATTCCGGTCGCGTGTCTCGTGCATCCTTTGGCCCTTGATCCCGACTTCGCCGCCGGCGTGCTCGGAGAAGGGGCAACAGCCCATGAGCAGGCGCGGTGCTTTCACCGCCGGCGCCGGCAAGTGCGCTTCGGCAACGGCGAGACCTGCCGCGAGGCGCGCCGCCTGGTGCTGCAGCGCCAGTTGGTCGTTTGGTTCACCGTGGCGTACAAATTCGATGAGACGCAGGAGGAGCTTTGGGCGCTGGCGGTCGACTCCTTGACCGAGCAAGTTCGGCTCCTGGACGAAGTGGACCGCTTCACCGACGCGCACCTGGAACATGCGTCCTGCGGCGGCGCCCCGGCCGACTACGAGCTGCGGCGCCTGTACCGGCGCGCGTTGCAAGGCGTCCGTGCCTTGGCGGCGCGGGCGGGACGGCGCCACGTGGCCGAAGCCCGGGCGCGCCTGGAGAGGGACCGGGCGCGCATCGAAGCGTACTTCGCCGGCCTGCGCGACGAAGCTTTGGCGGAGGCGGCGCAGCGGTGGCGGAAGGCGGAGGCAGCGCGCCTGCGGGAGCGGCTGCGCCGCGCCCTCTGGACGGACGGCCCCGTCGCGGAAAGCGCCGGGGAAGGCAGCGCCTGGGAAGACGGGGAAGAACTTGGGTCGGCTCCGGCCGGCGCGGGCGACGAAACGGAACGGTGCTTGCGGCGCATCGAGGCGGAGCGCCTTGCGCGTTTGGAAGAGCTGGAGAAAAAGTACGAAGTGCGGGCGGAAGCGGCGCCGGTCGCGGCGGCGCTTCTTTGGGCGCCGAAGGTGGAATGCCGCTACAAACTGGCCAAGCCGAGCCGGGAAGTAGTCGTCTACTACGACCCGCTGACGGGCTCGCTCATCGACTGGGCGTGCGAGGCGTGCGGGGAGGGCTTGGAGACCGCGTGGCTGTGCGAAGCGTGCCGGGAGTTGGTCTGCTCCCGCTGCCACGCGCCGTGCGCCGGCTGCGGCAAGTCGTATTGCTTCACGTGCGCGCCGGCCCGCTGCCACGTGTGCGACGCAGGCTTGTGCCCGGCGTGCGCCGCCACTTGTCCGGCCCTGCCGGCGGAGGCCGCCGCACCGCTGGCGGTTTGTCCTGCCTGCCGGGAGGACGCTTGCCGCCGCTGCACGCGGATGCAGGCCTTTCTCGTGGTCTGACGGCGACAGGAAATCCTCCTGCCGCGCCGAACCCCTTTGCCTAGTTTCGTCGCGTCCGGCAAGAGCCGGGTCCGCAAGAAAGGGGCTCGGGTATGATTCGACCGTTTGGAGGACGACATCCCGTTGTCGGCCAGCGCGTGTTCGTCGCAGAAGGCGCCTGCGTCATCGGAGACGTGCACTTGGCCGACGGCGTCAGCGTCTGGTTCGGCGCGGTGCTTCGAGGCGACATCGAACCGATTCGCATCGGCGAGGACAGCAACGTGCAGGACTGTGCCGTCATTCACACGGACGAAGGCTTTCCGGTGGAAATCGGGCGGCGCGTCACCATCGGGCACGGCGCCATCATTCACGGCGCGAGAATCGAAGACGAAGCGCTCATCGGCATGGGCGCCACGCTGCTTTCCGGCTCGACTGTCGGCCGCGGCGCCGTCGTGGCCGCCGGTGCGCTGGTGCCCGAAGGGGTTACCATTCCGCCGGGCGTCCTGGCGATGGGCGTACCGGCCCGGGTAGTGCGAGAGCTCACCGACGAAGAAAGGGCCCGGGTGTCCCGCGGAGCGGACAACTACTGCCGCCGGCGGGATCAGTACATCGCCGAGGGCTTCGGCCAAGAGCCCGGCGCGTAAATGACCGTGGCGGCCACGGCCCGCACTTCGACCCGGGGGCGGCTGAGCCGCCGCAGCTCAAACCAGCGGGCGTCGCGAACGGCGGCCAGAACTTCAGCGGAGGGCAGCTCGGTCCGGGCCAGCCGCAAGTAGGCGTTCAACCGCTCGGCTTCCGCCTCAATCCAGCGCAGCTTCTCGTGGTACCAGGCCGGATCTTCCTTCGCGATGCGGCGGCACAGTTCGTCGACGGCCCGTTCGTGGGCCTCGCCCACCGTCAGGCGAGGCCTTTCCGTTTCGCAGCCGGCGCCGTCGGCGGCCAGCGGCAGCTCGGCCAGGGAAGGGCAGGGGAAGGCTCGCCCGTCCACCAGATCGACGGCCACCGAGTCCAGCCGTTCCCGCACGTCGTGGCCGACGTAGGATACACGGAAGTGAAGGGCCAAATAGGGCCGCAAAGGCGCCTCGGCGGTTACCGGCGCCAGAAACGCCCGGGCCACGGCGCCCCGGCGGAGTGCGAAGCGGCACAGCTGCTCGAGCCGTGCGCTGCCGGGAAGAAGCGGTTCGGCGTCGTCGTCGTCGCCGGAGTCGGCGCCGGCCCGCAGCCGCAGCAGCACCGAATTGCCGGCGTGGGGTTGCCAGAGGAACAGCGTCCACAAGGGACGTTCCTCCAACTCGGCCAGCTGCTCCGGCGACAGCTCGGCCCGCAGCAGGCCGCCTTCCCGGACGCAGCGGGCGCCCAGCCCTTGGAGGACACGCTCGGCGAAGTTCAGGGGGTCGGTGCCGGCGGACCCGGCGGCCGGAACAAGCTCTCTCACGACAAAATCCTCTCCAGCACGTCCGCCGCCTTGGCCTCGGCCCGCGCCGCCGCCAGCTTCTCGCCCAGCTCGTCCAGCCGCCGCACCGCCTCCGCGGCGTCCGCCGCCAGCACAATCTCGGCGATGGCCTGCTCGAACGACCGTTTCATCTTCAGCCGCGACAGCACCGCCTCCCAGTCGCCGACGACGGCGTGGAACATATTGAGCTTTTCGTGCAGCAGCCACACGATATATTCCTCGATGGTGCCCTTCGTCGCCATGTTGTAGATGTGCACTTCCCGCCCTTGGCCCAGCCGGTGCAGCCGGCCGATGCGCTGCTCCATCCGCATCGGGTTCCAAGGCAAGTCGAAGTTCACGACGCTGCGGCAAAACTGGAAGTTCAGGCCTTCGCCCCCGGACTCGGTGCTGACCAGCACTTTCGCGCCGTAACGAAACAGGTGGCGCATCCATTCTTTCCGCGACGTGGGTAGCGAGCCGTCGAAGCCCAGGGCCGGCACGCCGGCCTGCTCGAGCCGCCAGCGCAAGTAGCGCTGCGTCATGCGGTACTCGGTGAAGACGAGGAACTTTTCGTCCGGATCGCTGTCGGCCAGCAGCCGCAGCAGTTCGTCGCACTTGCTGTTTACGTCCAGCACGGCGTTGCCGAGCTGCAGCAGTTCGGCAATGCGCGCGCGGGCTTGCGGATCCGCGGTCTGCCGGTACAAGGCCTGCAGGGTGCTCATCGCCGCCGGCGCGCTGCTGCACAGCTCCCGCTGCAGCGTAATGAGGCGCAAGGCGCTGGCCAACCGGCCGTGCACCTGCGCGTATTGTTCACGGACAAAGACGGTGACCGCCTCGTAAAAGCGCCTTTCAGCTGGCGTGAGCTCCACCGGCACGGCGAACACCCGCCGCGCCGGAAGCTCAATGGTGTTCGGGCCGCGCCGGTTGCGGATAATGAACGCCTGCAGCGTCTCCCGCAGAGCACGGGGGTTCCTGGGCGTCCGCTTGTCGAGCAGGTAGCGGTTCTGGAATTGATGGAACGTCCCCAAGACGCCCGGCCAAAGCAGCGTGATCAGGTTGTACAGCTCCCGCAGGTCGTTGTGCACGGGTGTCGCCGTCAGCAGCAGGCAATACTTGCGCCGAATGCCGCTGACGAAGCGCCAGTTGGCCGTGCGGGCGTTTTTCAGGCGGTGGGCTTCGTCGACGATGAGCAAATCGTAGTCGAGTCGCTGGATGATGTCGCAGTGGGGCGCACGCTTGGCGGCGTCCAGCGACGCCACCAGGACGGCACAGCGCTCCCAGTCGTGCTCGGTCCGCTGGAGCACGACCGGAATGTCGAACTTTTCCCGCAGCTCCGCCTGCCACTGCCACGTCAGCGTCGCCGGCGCCAGAACCAGCGCTCGGCGCACAAGGCCGCGCAACATGTATTCCTTGAGAATCATCCCCGCCTCGATGGTCTTGCCCAAGCCGACCTCGTCGGCCAGTACGGCCCGGCCGTGCAGTTCCTCGATGACCCGCCGGCACGTCTCCAGCTGGTAAGACAGCGGCACCAGCCCGGCGCGGCGCCACAGATGCCTGCACGCGTCCTCGATCAGCAGCCGGCGCGCCGGGCGGCGCAGGGATAAGGAGGCCGCCTCCAGGGCCAGCAAGTGGTCGGCCAGCGGCGCCCATCGCCCCCGGGCGATGGCTTCCGCCACGTGTTCGACGGCCGTCTGCGAAACCCATACTTCCACGGCTCCCGCCCGGCGCGCCGGGGCGAAACGTTCGTCCACAAGCGGTTCCTCCCGTTCTCCTACCTAGTTTGCCCGGGTGAGCCTTCGCCCGCGCGCACGGCAGGAGCGCAAAGAAAACAAAGAAAACGAAGATGATCCGTATTGTCTAGAAGGTGATTCTGGATTGTGCATCGAACGATCTTTGCCAATTACCTGGCTTTGCTCAACAGGGGGGATCGCACGACAGCAGGGGGGAATCAGCACGGCGCGCACTGCGTGCGCAGCGACACGGTCGCTGCCGTCACCGCACGAAGCGGTCTGCGTGGTTCGATTTCCAACGGTAGGAGGGGAGTTGTCTTGAAGCGTTGGACGACGTGGCTTGTGGCGACGACGGTGTTCCTCGCGTTCAGCCTCGGCGCCGCGGCGCAGCCCATGGTGATGGAAGCGCCTACCATCGGCCAGTACGGCGGCGAGCTGAGCGTCGCTACCATCAGCGATCCGCGCACGTTCAACCCGTACCTGGCTCGCGAGACCTCGTCGACCGACATTATCGAGCCGTATATCTTTGAAAGCTTGATCACCCGCAACGGCGTTACGACCGCGCACGAACCGATGCTGGCTCGCGACTGGGAGTTCAGCGAAGACGGTCTGACGCTGACGGTTTACCTGCGGGAAGGCGTCTACTGGCACGACGGCGTGGAATTCACGGCGGACGACGTCGTCTTCTCCTTCGACCTGGCGTACGATCCGAACATCCCGAACAACTTCCGCGACGGCTTGCTCTTCCCGGAGCCGCTGCAATACCGCGCCATCGACAAGTACACGGTTGAGTTCAAGCTGCCGGTGCGGCTGGCGACGATCCTGGACCGGATTGCGATCCCGATCGTGCCGAAGCACATTTTGGAGCAGCCGTGGCGCGAGGGCCGCTTCAACGAAATGTGGGGCGTCGATACGCCGCCGTGGGAGATTATCGGCACCGGTCCCTTCCAGATGCTGGAGTACCGGCCCAACGAGCGCGTCGTGCTGGTCCGCTACCCGAACTACTGGCGCGTCGACGCGGAGGGCAACCGGCTGCCGTACGTGAGCCGTCTCGTGTTCCACATCGTCGGCAACCAGGACGCGGCGCGCCTGTTGTTTGACAACGGCGTGACGAACCTCTACGGCGTGCGCGGCCAGGAAGTCGACGAGATGATGGACAACGCCGCCCGCGGCAACTACACCGTGTACAACGGCGGCCCGACGTTCAGCACCCTCTTCCTCGTCTTCAACCAGAACGAGCTCTTCGTGCCGTCGCCCAAAGTCGACTGGTTCCAGAACGTGCACTTCCGCCGCGCTGTGGCGCACGCCCTGGACCGCCAGTCGATTATCGACATCGTGTTCGGCGGACATGCGGTGGAGCAGTGGAGCCCGGTCAGCGCGCCGAACCGCCAGTTCCTGAAGACCGACGTGCGGACGTATCCGTACGACTTGGAGGCCGCGCGCCGCGAGCTCATCGCGGGCGGCTTTACGTGGGGCCGCGACGGCAAGCTGTACGATGCCAACGGCAATCACGTGGAGTTCAATTTGGCCACCAACCAGGGCAACCTCCAGCGGGAGACGATGGCCACGCTCTTGGTCGAAGACTTGACGGCGCTAGGCATGACCGTCCACTACAACCCGCTGGACTTCAACTTGCTGGTGAACCAGCTGACCAGCGGCGAGGGCTGGGACGCCATCATCATCGGCTTGACCGGCAGCATCGACCCCGACGCCGGTTCCAACGTGTGGCAGTACGACGGCGGCCTGCACATGTGGAACGTGGGCCGCGACGAGCCGCAGACCGAATGGGAGGCCCGCATCCACGAGATCTTCATGGTGGGCCGCACGATCCTCGATCCCGAGGAACGGGTCCGCGTCTACTACGAGTGGCAGGACTTGGTGGCCGAGTACTTGCCGCTCATCTACGGCCCGACGCCGGTGGCTTTCGCCGCGGCCCGCAACAATATCCGCAACATCGAGTACACCGCGTACGGCGGCTTGCTGCACAACGTGTACGTGTTGTGGATCGAGTAACGGGCCGGCGGCCAGGGCCGCAGGCCGACACCTAGGTTACGGGATGGGCGAAGGACTCTTCGCCCATCCCGTCTTTGCCGGACAAATCACGCTGCAGAGGAAAGTGGGTCGGGGTGTACAGATACATCATCCGGCGGTTGCTCAACATGATCCCGCTGCTCATCGGGATCTCGTTCCTGAGCTTTACCATCATGTACCTGGCTCCGGGCGACTTCCTCGGGGAACTGCGCCTCAACCCGCAAATCTCGCGGGAGACCATCGAAATGATGCGCGCGCAGTACGGCCTGGACAAGCCTTTCTTGGTCCAGTACTGGTTTTGGTTTAAGGAAGCGTTTCCGGTACCCGGCAACTGGTCCGTCAACCTGGGCCGGTCCTTCATGTATCACACGCCGGTTACGACGCTCATCGGTTTTTACGCCCTGAATACTTTGTTGCTGAGTCTCGCCTCGTCCGTGTTGGCATGGCTCGTTGCCATACCGATCGGCATTTACGCGGCGCGCCGGCAGTACAGCTTCGGCGACAAGCTGCTGACGACCTTCACGTTCCTCGGCATCTCGATGCCCAACTTTTTCTTCGCCCTCATCCTGTTGTACCTGGTCGTGCGCTACCAGGTGCCGCTGCCCGTCGGCGGCGCGACGAGTCTCGGGTATGAGACGTTCACCTTCTGGGAGAAAGTGGTAGACAGGGCGAAACACCTCGCCATCCCCACGGTCGTTCTGGCCACAGGCAACATGGCCGGGCTGATGCGCTACATGCGCAGCAACATGCTGGAAACGCTGAACCAAGACTACGTCCGCACGGCCCGGGCGAAAGGGTTGTCCGAGCGCGTCGTCGTTTACAAACACGCGCTGCGCAACGCCATCAACCCGCTGATCACGTTTTTCGGCTTCGAGATCGCGGGCTTGCTGAGCGGCGCGACGCTGACCGAGATCGTCACCAGCTATCCGGGCCTCGGCCGGCTTCTCTATCAAGGCATCATGGGCAACGACTACCACCTGGTGCTGGGCGGGTTGATGCTGGGCAGCTTCATGTTGCTGCTCGGCAACCTCATCGCCGACATTCTGCTGGCGTGGACCGACCCGCGCATCCGCTATCAGTAACAAGCTGGAGGAGAGTAGGGGATATGCAGCGACCGCCGACGACACCGGGCGTCGGGCCGGCAAGGGCTTGGCTGACCGAACCGGAAGCACAGCGGAGCGACTCGCCGTGGCAGCTGGCCTGGCGGCGCTTCCGCCGCAACCGCTTGGCGATGACTTCCTTGTGCGTGCTCGCCGTCTTGTACCTGGCGGCCGTGTTCGCGCCGTTCCTTGCGCCCTATTCGGAGACGCGCAGCAACCGGCAAAAGTACTTCCACCCGCCGGTGAAGGTGCATTTCTTCGACGAAAACGGCAAGCTGACGTGGCCTTACGTGTATAACTATCGTTTGGTCGACGTCGGCCGGCGCATTTACGAGCCGATCACAGACACCAAGTATCCGGTCAAGTTCTTCGTCCGCACCAGCGACACGTACAAGCTGTTCGGGATTTTCGAGAGCAACGTGCACCTGTACGGGGTCGACGGCCCGGCGGTCATCTATCTTTTGGGCGGCGACCATCTCGGCCGCGACATCGTCTCGCGCCTGCTGTACGGCGCGCGCAAGTCGCTGTTCATCGTTATCCCGCTTATCGCCATCGTGGTCACCATCGGTTTGCTCTACGGGGGCATCTCCGGCTACTTCGGCGGCGCCGTCGATAACATCATGATGCGCATCGCCGAAGTCATCATGGCGGTCCCCAGCTTCTACCTGTTGATTACGCTCTCGGCCGCCCTACGCGAGGTACCGCCGGAGATGCGCTTTGCCACCGTCATTTTCGTGCTCGGTTTCGTGTCGTGGGCGGGGTTTGCGCGCGTCATACGCGGCATGGTGCTCAGCCTGCGCAAGCGCGAATTCGTGGAAGGAGCACTGGCCATCGGCAACTCTCACCTCCGCACGCTGGTGCGCCACATCTTGCCGAACACCATCTCCTACGTCATCGTGTCCGTCACGCTGTCGGTGCCGAGCTTCATCCTGATGGAGTCGGGCTTGAGCTTCCTGGGGTTGGGGGTTCAGGAGCCGTACGCGAGCTGGGGCAACATGCTGAGCCGAGCCACGGACCTGGCCGCGCTGACGCGGTACCCTTGGCTGCTGTGGCCGGGATTCTTCATCTTCCTTACGGTGCTGTGCTGGAACTACGTGGGCGACGGCGTGCGGGACGCCCTGGATCCGCGGACCATCGTGGGCAGCGGGCGGAAAGAGTAAACAGGGAGCGCCGGAGGGGGCTGCACATTTTTGCCGGTCCCCCTCTGGACAACGCGTCCCGGGGATGCTATAATGCAAGGTGTCTCAAGGCACACAGAGCAAGAAAGAGGCGAGGGCCTGTAGCTCAGCTGGGAGAGCGCTGCGTTCGCAACGCAGAGGTCGGCGGTTCGAGCCCGCTCAGGTCCACCAAGAAAGCCCGCCGTGAAGTCGAACTCACGGCGGGCTTTATCCTTTCCCATGAGCTGCTGCGCCTTGACAGGACCTACCGGCCGGAGTTCTCCCCGCGCCATCGCCAGCGGTCCACGCTACGCCCGCGCGGTCGGGCGCGCCTGTTCACCGCTTATTCCGAAAAGAAGGAGTTATATTTGTAACCAGCCTACAACTTCACGCTATTGCAAATATTTGCTTCCGCCCCGTCAAATCGCAATGAAAACATTTCCATCCAGAGCGTTCCCCACGGGCTATTTCGTGGTATGATGAAGGAAATACGCAATAGCAACTTTTTTCTTCTACCCGGCAAAAGGATCCGTGAACATCGCAGCGAATATCCCTTCCCCAAAAGGTGGATGACGTTTGTTATCCACCCCAGGGGTGCTTAGATTCCACGGAACTCCCAAGCCTGTGGGGGAGGTGAAGAGTTCGAAGGAGGTCTGCATGCCTATTCGTCCCACGGGACGCAGTCAGGAGAACGAAGGCGAAGGAGAAGGAGGTTTCGCGTCTTGCGCAAGATCCTAAGCTTTGCCCTTGCCGTGGCCTTGCTGGTGGCCAGCAGCGCGCTGGCGCTCGCCCAGGAGGTCACATACAGCACCAAAGGGCCGTACGTCGACGAGATCCTGCTGCCGATCATCATGGACGATGAAGCCCGGATTCTCGCCATCGAGCGCGGTGATGTGGACATTTATCCCGGCCTGACGCTGCCGGCGCAGATCGAACGCCTGGCGGCCAACCCGAACATCGAGCTGACCATGTCTCCCGGCTATCATATGTTCTATCTCGGGTTCAACATGCGCCGGGCGCCCCTGAACGACATCACCGTTCGGCGGGCCATCGCCCACGTCATCAACCGGGACGAAATCATCCTCGAGTTGTTCCAGGGCTACATGCTGCCGCTGGCTGAGTTCGTGCCGCCCGCCTCGCCGTTCTTCAATCCGGACACCGAGGTGGCGGAGTACGATCCGGAGCTGGCCAAGCAGATTCTGGACGAGGCCGGCTACGTCATGGGTCCCGACGGCTTCCGCATCGACCCGGCCACCGGCCAGCGGATGCGTGATATGTACATCCTGACGCCCACGATGGAAGCCGCGCCGACGTCGGCCATGCTGGGCGAGATGATCGCCGAGGCGGCCCGGTCCATCGGCCTGCCGGTGTACGCGCAGCCCATGGATTTCAACGTCATCACGCAGCGCCTGTACACCGACGTCAACGGCGACCGCGACTTCGACATGTACGCACTGGCGTGGGGCCTGAGCCGGTTCCCGACGCACCTGTACTCGCTGTTCCACTCGCGGTTTGACGTCGAAGGCGCGCAGAACATCCCGGGCCTGCGCGACCCGCTGTACGACCAGCTGGCCGAGCGGGTCTGGACGCCGCGGAGCCTCGAGGAGGCCATGGAGGCGGCCTATGAGGCGCAGGAGATGCTGTCGATCCTGCAGCCGTACGTGCCGCTCTATTCTCGCCCGTACATCGACGCGTTCCGCATTGACCGGGTGACCGGCTTCGTGCCGCACTTGGGCTTCGGCGCCGCCAGCAACATCTCCAACAGCATCTGGACGGCGCTCAACATTCGCCTGGTGAACCAGGAGCGCGGCGGCACCGTCCGCTGGCTGCTGTCCCAGGAGCCCGGCAGCCTGAACGTCCTGGTCGGCAGCTCGGCGTATGACAACCAGATCTTCGGTCTGGTCTACGGTCCGGGTCTCATCGCCGCGGAGCCCATCAACAACCAGGACGTTCCGTGGGAAGCCAAGGCGTGGGAAGTCGGCACGTGGATCACGCCCGAAGGCACGGAAGGCACCAAGGTGACCTTCTACCTGCGGGATGACATCACGTGGCACGACGGCGTGCCCTTCACGGCCGAGGACGTCAAGTTCACGATGGACTACCTGAAGGCCCAGCAGGTGCCCTTGTACATGTCGGCCTGGGAGCACTACAGCCACAGCGAGATCCACGACCCGTACACCATCACGGTGTACTTTGACAACGTGAGCTACTGGCACGTCTACAACGTGGCGGGCTTCCTGGCCAAGCACATCTGGGAGAACGTCGAGAAGTACGACGAGTTCGAGCCGTGGAAGGTGCCGCATCCGACGGTCGAGGGCCTGACGATGATGATCGGCACGGGTCCGTTCGTCTTCAAGGAGTACGTGCCGGGCGAGTACGTGCGGGTGGAGCGCTACGAAGGCTTCTGGGCCGGTCTGGACAAGTAAGGCGGGTCTTGGCCGTTAACTGTCCGGGCGCGGGTCCCGAGTCTTCCTTAGGAGGGGGCATGCGGGCGCTCATCATCCCTCGAGCGCCTGCATGCCTTTAACACTCCAGCATGATTGGAGAGAAAGGTCGTGTTGTGATGCCGGGTGCTTATGTGTGGCGGCGTTTACTCTACGGGCTGATTACGCTCTTCATCATCATGACGGTGAATTTCGTCATCTTTCGCATCATGCCCGGCGACCCGATTTCGCTGGTCATCAGCCCCGAGTTTACGCCGGAGATGCGCCAGCTGCTCATGAAACAGTTCGGGCTGGACCAGCCGCTGCCGACCCAGTACGTCCTTTATCTCAAGAACATGCTGACGTTCAACTTTGGGCGCTCGTTTTATGATCGCCAGCCCGTGCTGGACGAGCTCCTGGACCGGCTGCCCAATACGCTGATGCTTCTCGGCACGGCGTTCGTGCTCAACGTCTTCATCGGCATCACGCTGGGACTGCAAATGGCGGCCAAGCAAGGCACGCGGTTGGAAACGGCGATTACGGGCATTTCGCTGTTCCTGAACGCCATGCCCGCGTTCTTCGTGGGCCTTGTGCTGCTTCTCATTTTCGGATACTATTGGCCGATTTTCCCCATCCGGGGCACCATGAGCGTGCCGCCGCCAACCGAATTCTGGGATATCGTCGTTGACCGCATTCATCACTTGGTCCTGCCGGTGGCGGCCGTCGTGCTCAGCGGCTACGGCTCCTGGTACCTGTACACGCGCAACAACATCGTCGGCGCGCTGACCCAAGACTACATCCTGACCGCGCGCGCCAAAGGGCTCACCAATCGTGAAGTGCTGTACCGCCACGCCTTCCGCAGCGTCCTGCCGCCCATCGTGACGCTGGTCTTCTTGTCGCTGCCCGGCCTGATCACCGGGGCAGTTATCACTGAGCAAATCTTTTCGCTGTACGGCGTCGGGCGCTACTTGATCGAAGCGACGCTGCGGCACGACTATCCGGTCGTCCAAGGAGCGTTCTTCATCATCGCTTTGGCGGTACTGATCTGCAACTTCCTGGCTGACCTGGTCTACGGGTTGGTGGACCCGCGGATCCGACTGAGGTGAGTGCGATGAGCAAGAAGAAAACGAGGCGCAGAAGCGCGTGGCGAGAAGTGTGGTCGGAGTTTTTGCGCTCGCCCCGCGGCGTGTTCGGCCTGGTTCTGTTCCTGATCTTTCTCTTCCTCGGCCTGGCGGCTCCGTGGCTGACGCCGTATGATCCCGTGACGGACCGTTCGCTGGCGGCCGCCATGGCACGCCCCGCGTGGATGCGCCTGTTCCCGAAATACAAGGACGCGCCCGTGACGGTGGACGTGTTCCTGCTGCGCAACTGGCACGTCGCGGAGCGCGAGAACGTCGAAATCGACTGGCGCGAGCGTGAAGGCGCCGACGTGATGGTCATCACCAGCACCGGTGAAGGCGGCGGGCGTCTCGTGCTGGAACACAAGTTCGAGTACGACGCCGGCGCGCCGGACATGTTTATCCTGGAACTGCCGTATGCCTTCTCCGGCGGGGCGGGCGTCACGGGCCAGGCGCGCATCACGCTGGAGACGCCCGCGGGCGACACGTACCGCCTGTTTGAATCCCGGGTGCTGCGCAATGAGCAGCGCTGGACGGTCCAGCGCGTCGACTCGCGGGATTTGCAGCTGAAGATGCGCCTAGGGTTCCAGCCGTTCGCCAACGTGGCCAAGGAGCTGTTCGGCGAACGCGGCGAGTACCGCCTCGTCGCGGAGTTCGAGATGACGGGCGCCTCTGAAGCCGGCGCGGCCACATTCACCGTCGGCGAGAGCCGGTTCCGCATTCCCGGGCAGCTGCACGGGCTCTTGGGCACCGATCATTTGGGCGCAGACTTGTGGTCGCAGTTCGTCTACGGCACCCGGACGTCGCTGCTTATCGGCTTCGTCGTCGCGATCATCGCCGTCTTCGTCGGCACCCTGGTCGGGATTGTCAGCGGCTATCTGGGCGGCTGGGTTGACGAACTGCTGATGCGCATCGTGGACGTGATGATTTCCATTCCATTCCTGCCCATCATGATTGTGGTCGTGGCCATCGTGGGCCAAAGCATCGAAGCGCTGGTTTTCCTGGTGGCGATCTTCTCCTGGATGAGCGTGGCGCGCCTCGTCCGGTCGCAGACGCTGACCTTGCGCGAGCGCACGTTCGTCGAGGCGGCGAGGGCTGCAGGCGCGCGGCCGGGGTACATCATGCGCGCTCATATCTTGCCCAATGTCTTGGGGCTCGTGTTCGCGTCGCTCGTGCTGCTCATCCCCAGCGCCATCCTCACCGAAGCCACCATGAGTTTCCTCGGGTTCGGCGACCCAACAGTGCCCACGTGGGGCCGCATGCTGCAAAACGCCAAGTCGTTCGGCGCTTTCACGGCGCTGGCTTGGTGGTGGATCTTGCCGCCC
This sequence comes from Bacillota bacterium, assembly GCA_017577945.1. Classification (NCBI taxonomy): domain Bacteria; kingdom Bacillati; phylum Bacillota; species Bacillota bacterium. The sequence continues at coordinate 368,325 of PKQS01000009.1, read as the reverse complement.
GGCCTGGCGTTGACGCTGCTGGCCTTGGCCTTCGTGTTCATGGGCAACACGCTGGATGACATCCTGAATCGCCGGAACGGGGAGAGGTAGGGGTTGCGGCATGGGACGACTCGTCGTCACTGACTTGCAGATGTATTACAAGACGCGCAAGGGCGAGGTCCGCGCCGTCGACAAGATCAGCTTCACGCTGGAGCCTGGCCGGGCGCTGGGCGTGGTGGGCGAGTCCGGCTGCGGCAAGTCGAGCTTGGGCCTCACGCTGCTGCGGCTCCTACCTCCCAACGGGCGCGTCGTCGGCGGTTCCATCAAGCTGGATGATCAAGAGCTGCTGGAGCTGACCGATGAGGCGTTCCGGAAAGGTATCCGCTGGAAGCGGATTTCCATGGTGTTCCAAGGGGCCATGAACGCGCTCAATCCGGTGCTGACGGTCGGCAGCCAGATCGCCGAGGCCATTTTGGCCCACGAGAAAGTCAGCAAGGATGAAGCTGAAGAGCGCGCCAAGAAGCTGCTGGAAATGGTGGGCATCAATCCCAACCGCTACCATCACTACCCGCACCAGTTCAGCGGCGGCATGAAGCAGCGGGCCGTCATCGCCATGGCGCTGGCGTGCAATCCGGACATCATCATCGCGGACGAGCCGACGACGGCGCTGGACGTGATGGTGCAAGCCCAGGTGCTGAAGGCCATGGCCGACCTGCGCAAGCGGTTGAACTTGTCCATGATTCTCGTCAGCCACGACCTGTCGGTAGTGGCCCAGACGTGCGACGACGTGGCGGTCATGTACGCCGGGCGCATCGTCGAGTACGGGCCGGTGGAGGAAGTGTTCACGAACCCCCTCCATCCGTATACGCAAGGCCTAGTCCAGGCGTTTCCGGACATGTACGCCGAGCGGGCGCCCATCGTGTCCATCCCGGGAACGCCGCCTAACCTGGTCGACCCGCCCAGCGGCTGCCGGTTCCATCCTCGCTGCCCGCTGGCCGACGAGCATTGCAAGCGGCACGAGCCGGCGCTGGAGGAAAAGGGCCGCGCCGGCCACAAGGTGGCGTGCCTGAAAGTGTCGGACGACGGGCAAGTGGCGAAGGTGAGGTTCGCATGACGCAGCAGAGCGACGTGATCCTCGAAGTAAAGGGCTTGGTCAAGCATTTTCCGCTGCGGCGCAGCCTGAAAGACGTGCTGCGCGGGCGGCGTCCTGCCGTGCGGGCGGTGGACGGCGTCGACTTTTTCGTGCGCCGGGGGGAGATTTTCGGCCTGGTGGGCGAATCGGGCTCGGGCAAGACGACCACGGGCCGCACGCTGCTGCGGCTGGAGGAACCGACGGCCGGCCAGATTATTTTCGACGGCCAGGACATCACGAAACTGAGCCCGAGCGAAATGCAGAAGCTGCGCCGCCGCATGCAGATCGTCTTCCAGGACCCGTATGACTCCATGAATCCCAACATGGACGTCTTCACCATCGTGTCCGAGCCGCTGCGCATCCAAGGCTTGGCGAAGGACCCTGCCGAGGTGGAGGAGAAGGTCATCCGGGCCCTGGAAGACGTGGAGCTGACTCCCGCGGAAGAGTACATGCACCGCTTCCCGAAGGAACTGTCGGGCGGCCAGCGGCAGCGCGTGGCCATCGCTCGCGCCCTGGTGCTGGATCCCGACTTCATCGTGGCCGACGAGCCGGTGTCTATGCTGGACGTCTCCATCCGGGGCGAAATCCTGAAGATCCTGATGCGGCTCGTGCGCGAGCGCGGCCTGTCCCTGGTGTTTATCACCCACGACTTGGCGCTGGCGCGGCATTTCTGCGACCGCGTGGCCGTCATGTACCTGGGCAAGATCGTCGAGTACGCCGACTCCACGCGCCTGGTGCAAAAGCCGCACCACCCGTACACGCAGGCCCTCATGCGGGCCGTGCTGTCGACGGACCCGCGCAAGAAGCAGATCTACACCGGCTTGCAGGGCGAGATCCCGAATCCGGCCAATCCGCCGTCGGGCTGCCGGCTACACCCGCGCTGCCCGCTGGCGACGGAACGCTGCAAGCAGGAGGTCCCCCCATTACTGGAACACGAGCCGGGCCACTGGGCCGCCTGCCACCACATCGACCGTTCGCTGGCGGCGCTGGAGGAATCTCGCAAGTCGCTGCAGGCGGCGCAATAACGACAAGGAAGGCTCGGCCGACGACGAGCTGCCGAACCGGGCGGCGCCGATAGACAGCGGCGCCGCCTTTTTCTATGGACAAATTGTCCGAAAATACTTGCTTAGTCTGGACTAAATTTGCTAGACTATAGACACATCAGCAACGGGAGGCATGCTTGTTCGATGGAGCGCGGCAGGGTTAAGTGGTTCAGCAACGAGAAGGGGTATGGATTCATCGAGCGGGAGAGCGGCGGCGACGTCTTTGTCCACTACAGCGCCATCCAATCCGAAGGCTACAAGACGCTGGAGGAAGGGGAAGAAGTCCAGTTTGAAGTGGTACAAGGCGCTCGCGGGCCGCAGGCGGCCAACGTCGTCCGGTCCCAAGGGCGCCGCTCGTAGCCCAAAGCAAGCGGCGCAACACGCGAGCACGGCCCCCGCCGCCTAGGGCGAGGGCCGTGCTCGCGCGCTAGCATGCGCCACGGTTCCCCAAGCCAGCCGAAGCTTACGAGCCGCCCGCCAGCAGGGCGGGCACGACGTGGACGGCGCTGACGAGCTGCACGGCCTGATCCGGGAACAGGCCCAGAAGCAGCGTGGCGCCGAAGCCGATGGCCGTCGCCCAACGCAGTCCGCCCGGAGCCGGCAAAGGATCCGGCGCGGCGCCGTCCCGCAAGTACATCGCCTGCACGACGCCCCAGTAATACGGGATGGAAATGACGCTGTTGAGGACCATGACCAGCGCCAGCCACGTGAAGCCTTCCGCGACCGCGGCCTGGAACAAGTAGAATTTGCCGAAGAAGCCGGCCGTCGGCGGGATGCCGATGAAGCTCAGCATGAACACGGCCAGCGCCGATGCGAACAACGGCGAGCGGCGGCTGAGGCCGCGGAAGTCGGCAATCTCCTCGTTCGGGTAGTACTTCCCCAGGAGCATGACGACCGCAAAGGCGCCGACCGTTGCGAACGCGTACGCGACCATGTAGTAAATCATGGCCGCCACCGCTCGCTCGGTGCCGACCGCCAAGCCGACCAGCAGGTAGCCCGCCTGCGCCACCGCGGAGTACGCCAGCATGCGGCGCATGTTCGTCTGCGTGATGGCCGCGACGTTGCCGATGGTCATCGTCAGAACGGACAGCAGGATGAAGGCCGAACGCCAGTGCTCCTGCAGCGCCGGCAAGCCTACGATGAAAATGCGGAGCGCGGCGGCGAACGCGGCCGCCTCGCTGGCCGCGATCAGGAACGCCGCCACGGGAGCCGGCGAGCCGTGGTAGACATCCGGCGCCCACATATGGAACGGCACGACCGCCATTTTCACCCCGAAGCCTGCAATGAGGAAGACCATGCCTGCCAGAAGCGCCGGCTGCAGGGACGAAGCCGAAGCGAGAGCCGCCGCCACGTCAGCCAGGTGCACGCTGCCCGCGACGCCAAACACTAGCGACATGCCGAACAAAATGATGCCGCTGGAGATGGCCCCGATGAGCACGTACTTGACGGCCGCCTCCGTCGAGCGGTCGCTGTGGCGCAAGAAGCCGGCCAGCGCGTACGACGCCAAGGCCAGGCACTCCAGGCCCAAGTAAATCGTGAGCAGGTTGAGCGACCCGGCCATGAACATCATGCCGACGGTCGCCAGCAGCACCAACAGGAAAAACTCGCCCGCCGGCAGCCGGTGGTGCTCGAGATAGTCCAACGAGGCGAGGACGACCAGCGCCGCAACGCCGAGAAAAATAGCCTTGAACACGGTGGAAAAGCCGTCGACCAACACCGTGCCGCTCCACAGCTGAGCCGTCCACCCGGCCACCTCCGTGGCGAGAAAGAACCCGGCCGCGGCCAGCCCGGCCAAGGAAATGAACCCAGGGACATGGGCCCGCCGGGACACGAGGCCAGCCGACAGCGCGAGCACGCCTGTCAGCGCCACGACCAGCTCGGGCAGCAGGAGCCGAAGGCTGCCATCGACGGGCATGGGCTCAGATCCCTCCCAGTTTGGCCGCCAGCACCGCGATGGGCGCGTTGAACACGCTCAGCGCGAGGCCCGGCATAACCCCCAGCAACACGATGAACACCATCAACGGCGCCGCCACGGCCAGCTCCCGACCGGCCAAGTCGACGCGCGTCTCCAGCGCCCGCGGCTGCCCCATGAGCACCCGCTGCATCATGCGCAGGTGATACCCCGCCGTCAGCACCAAGCCGGACGCCGCCACGATGACGCCCGCGGTGAAGACGGGGAACGAACCGGCCAGCGTGAAGAACTCGCCGGGGAAACCAGCCAGCACCGGCAAGCCCAGGTTGGCGAAAGCCGCAAAGGCGGTGACGCCGCCGACGAGGGGCAGCGACGACAGCAAGCCGCCCATCTCGTCCATCATGCGCGTATGGGTCCGGTCGTAGATGACGCTGCCGGCCAGGAAGAAGAACAGGGGCGAGATGAGCCCGTGCGAGACGTTGATGAACATAGCCCCGTTGAGCGCCATCGGCGTCATGGCCGCGACGCCCAGGATCACGAAGCCCATGTGGCTAATGGACGAGTAAGCCACCATGCGCTTGAGGTCCTTTTGCGCCATGGCCGCCAGTGCCCCGTACAAGATGCCGATGATGCCCAGCACCGCCAGCACGGGCGAAAACGCGTGGGCCGCGTCGGGGAACGTGGGCAGCATGAACCGGAAGAAGCCGTAGGTGCCCATCTTCAGCAAGATGCCGGCCAGAATCATGGAACCGCCAGTCGGCGCTTCCACGTGCGCGTCAGGCAGCCACGTATGGAAGGGGAAAATGGGCACTTTCACGGCGAAGCCGGCGAAGAACGCCAGGAACACCCACCACTGCAGGGCCGGCGACAGGTTGGCCTGCTCGGCCAAAACCAAGACGTCGAACGTCCGCGGCTCCAGTCCCGAGCCGAAATAGAGCGCCAAGATGCCGACCAGCATGATGGCGCTGCCGAGGAGCGTGTAAATGAAGAACTTCATCGCCGCGTACTCCCGCCGCTGGCCGCCCCAGATGCCGATGATGAAGTACATCGGCACGAGGCTCGCTTCGAAGAAAATGAAGAACAGGAAGTAGTCCAGCGCCAGGAACACGCCGTAGATGCCCGTCTGCAGCACCAGCATCCAGATGAAGAATTCCTTCACCCGATGGTTGATGCTGAACGAAGCCAGCACCGCCAGCGGCAAGACGATGGCGGCTACGGCGATGAGCGGAAAGCTAATGCCGTCGACGCCCACCTGGTAAGAAATGCCGAGGCTGGGAATCCATTCGGCCCGGTACAGCAGCTGCATGCCGGGCTGGGAGAAGTCCATTTCCCGCCAGATGGCCAGCACGAGCGCCAACGGGATGAGGGACACGACCAGGGCAAAGGCCTTGATCGTCCGTTCCCGGTCTTTGGGCACAAAGCCCAGGATCAAGGCGCCTAGCAGGGGTATGAAGAGCAAGGCACTCAGCAACATCGCGCTATCCTCCTATGACAAGGATTACCAGTCCGGCCACCAGGCCGAGAAACGCCGCCAGAGCGTACGATTGGAAGAACCCCGTCTGTGCTCGACGCAACAGCCGTCCACCTGCGACAAACGCCCCCGCGATGCCGTTGACCGCGCCGTCGACGACTCCCGAGTCAAAGTCGCCGACCGACTCGCTCAGCTTGCCGGTGGCCCAGGCAACCCCGTTGACGATACCGTCAATCACATATTTGTCAAACCAGGCGGCGATTCCCGCCAACGCCAAACTGCCGCGCACAAAGACCAAATTGTACGCATCATCGATGTAATACCGCTGCTTGAGAAGACGCCAAATTGGATAAAATGCCCGAATTAACGCCGCGCGCGAGACGAGGTCGTACTTGTATACGGCCAGCGCCGCCAACACACCCGGAACCCACGCGGCCGTCGCCGCCGCGAAGACGAACGGGTTGAAGGGGGCACGGTGCGGATGACCGTAGTAGACCAGCTCGGAGAAGGGTCCGGCGAAAAAGCCGGCGACGGCCGCCAGCGCGCCCAGGATCACGAGCGGGTACGTCATGACCATGCCGCCTTCGTGCGCCTTTGCATAGGCCGCCTCGTTGCGCGGCCGGCCGAAGAACGTCATGTACGTCGCGCGCGTCGTGTAAAACGCCGTCAAAAGCGCCGCGGCGAGGAGCATCCAGAACACGGCAGGATTGGCCGCCAAAGCGTCAATCAGGATTTCCTCCTTGCTCCAGAAGCCCGAAAGGGGCGGAATGCCGATGAGCGCGCCGGCGCCGACGAGCCAGGTCCAGCCCGTAATCGGCAGTTTGCGGAACAGGCCGCCCATCTCGTGCATGTTTTGCGTGCCGGTCGCGTGAATGACCGACCCCGAGGCGAGGAAGAGCAGCGCCTTGAAGAACGCGTGAGTGGTCAGGTGGAACATGGCCGCCGTGTACGCCCCGACGCCCAGCGCCGCCATCATAAAGCCGAGCTGCGATACCGTCGAATACGCCAGCACGCGCTTGATGTCGTCCATGACGACCGCCAGCGTGGCCGCAAACAAGGCGGTGACCGCGCCCACCCAGGCGACGACGCTCATGGCCGCGGCCGACGCGGCAAAGATCGCGAACGCTTTCGCCACCAGATACACGCCCGCCGCCACCATCGTGGCCGCGTGAATCAGCGCGCTGGCCGGCGTGGGGCCCGCCATGGCGTCAGGCAGCCAGACGTGTAGGGGGAACTGCGCCGACTTGCCCGCCGCGCCGGCGAAAATCAGAATGGCGGCCGCGGTCAGCGCCGCCGGGCTGACTTGTCCAGCCGCCACGGAGGCCGCGATGTCAGCGAACCGGAAAGACCCCGCCTGCGCGAAGAGCAGCATGATGCCGACGAACATGCCCACGTCGCCGACGCGGGTCGTCAGGAACGCCTTGTTGGCCGCCCGCACGTTGGCGGGATCTTCGTACCAGTGCCCGATGAGCAGGTAAGAGCAGAGCCCCACCAGCTCCCAGAAAACGAAAAGGAAGAGCAAGTTGTCGGCCAGCACCAGGCCCAGCATGCTGAACGTAAACAAAGAAAGCACGGCGAAGTAGCGTTTGTAGCGCACGTCGCCGTGCATGTACTCGACGGAGTAGATGTGAACCATCAGGCTGACGAACGTGACGATGACGAGCATCAACGCTTCCAGGCCGCGCACTTCGTAGCCGAGCCGCAGCGCCTGGTCCCCGTGGACCGCCCAGGTGACGCCGCCGGACGCGACCGCTCCGCCGGCCGCGTCAAGCAATACGCCCACGGACAGCACGAACGCGACCGCCACCGCGGCGATGCCGACGCGGTCGCCCCGGCCGGGGAGCCGGTGGCCGAGAAACGTGATGATCAAGGCCGCCATGAGGGGAAGGACCGGGATTAGCCATGCCAGTTGCGCCATAGCCACGCCACCTTTCCCAGCAGCCGTGTCGTTGGCCGCACGCCTGCGGCTACCACCGCAGCAAGTTCACGCGCTCGATGTCGATGTGCTTGCGCCGCTTCGCCAACAAGAGAATGATCGCCAGCGCCAGCGCCACCTCCGCCGCCGACACCGTCATGACGAACAAGGCGAACACTTGCCCGGCGGCCGCAGCCCCGTCCACGGCGTTGCCGAACGCGAGCAAGTTGATGTTGACGGCGTTCAGCATCAGCTCCACGCCCATCAGGATGCGGATGGCGTTACGCTGCGTCAAAGCCCCGTACAGCCCGATGCCGAACAACACCGCGGCCAGCGTCAGCGGATAGGTCAGCGGAATGCCCACGTCAACCTTGCTCCTTTCGCCCGTCGTCCCGCACGGACACGACGATGGCGCCCACCAGCGCCACCAGCAGCAGCACCGCGGCCAGCTCAAACGGGACGACGAAGTCCGTGAACAGCGCGCGCCCGATGATCCGCGTCATGTCCTCCTCGGCGGGAGAAACCGTTACGGGCCAGGCGGTCCGGGTGTAAACCAACGCCATGATGCCGACGAACGCCACGACCGCGACGACCGGCAGTACCACCCGCCGGAAAAAGGCCGGCGACTCGGCGGCGGCCGCCGCAGCCTCGGTGCGGCCGCGCAGTTCCGCAGCCTCCGAGAGCATGATGCCGAACAAGATGATGGTCGTCACGGCGCCCACGTACACCAGCACTTGCGCCGCCGCGAGAAATTCAGCGCCCATCACGAGGAAAACGCCCGCCAGCATGAGGAACGTGAGCCCCAGCCACAGCGCCGCATGCATCAGTTTCTTCGCGGTCACGACCCGGAAGGCGGACACGACCGCCATGGCCGACAGGGCAATGAAGGCGAGGCGAGTCGGGTCGAACGTCATCGGCGCCTGGCACCTCCGCCGGTCTTAATGCCGAAGTTTTGCGTTTCACGAATGTTGACCGTCGGCGTGACGGCCCGGCGGCCGATCTCAGCCAGCTGCTCCTTGGTGAAGACCAGGCTCGGCAAGTCGTACGAGGCCAGCTCATACTGGTCCGACATAGCCAGCGCGTCGAACGGGCACGCTTCCACGCACAAGCCGCAATACATGCACCACGTCGCGTCGATGTTGAAAACGTCCACCACTTTCCGCCGCGTCTGCTCGTCGCGGTGGTCCTGGATCTCGATGCAGTCGACCGGGCACGCCCGTTCGCACAGATGGCACGACACGCACTTCAGGTTGCCTTCTTCATCCGACAGCAGCACGGGCAGGCCGCGGTACCCCAGCGGCACGTCCAGCTGTTCCTCCGGATACTGGATGGTCACCGTAGGCCGAAACATGTTGCGCAGCGTGACGGCCATGCCGATCAGCGCCGTCCGCAGCCCGCTGAACAAAATCGCTAAGCCCCTGAGCATGTCGACACCACCCGCCGTGGCCGGCGCCTTGCCGGCGCCGCGGCCGTTATCCCCGCCACAGCACGTACAGTCCCGTCCACCCCAAATTGATCAGCGCCAGCGGAATGAGGACGTACCAGCCGAGGTTCATGAGGTGGTCAATGCGAATGCGCGGCAGCGTCCACCGGATCCACATGGCGACGAAGATCACAGCGTACGTCTTGATGAAAAACCAGACGATGGGCGGGAGGAGCGGACCGGCCGGCCCGCCCAGGAAAAACGTCGCGGTCAGAGCCGAGAAAACCATCAAATTCGCGTATTCGGCCAGGAAAAAGACGGCCCACCGAAAGCCGCTGTACTCGGTGTTGTAGCCGGCCACCAGCTCGCTTTCCGCCTCGGGCAAGTCAAAGGGCGCCCGGTTGGCTTCGGCCAGCCCCGCGATGAAGAAAATGATGAACCCCAGCATCTGTGGGAAGATAAACCAGTTCTGGATCCCGCCCTGCTGGGCCGCGATGATGTCGCTCAACTTCAGCGACCCGGCCATCATGCCGATCGCGACCAGCGAGAGCACAAGGGCCACCTCATAGCTGACCAGTTGCGCGGCCGAGCGCATCGAACCGAGCAGCGACCACTTGTTGTTCGACGACCAGCCGGCCATCAAAAACGCCAGCACGTTGATGCCGGTAACGGCCGCGATATAAATGAGGCCGATGTTGAGGTCCTGGACGGCGGTGGAAGGACCGAAGGGGACGACGACCCAGAGGGCGGTGGAGGCGGCCATGATGACCACGGGTGCGAGCAGGTAGACGGCCTTGTCCGCGCCGCTGGGGATGATGTCTTCCTTAGATACCAGCTTGATGGCGTCGGCCAACGTTTGGAACATGCCGCCGGGCCCGAGGCGGTTGGGCCCGGGCCTGTTCTGGATGCGCCCCGCGACCTTGCGCTCCATCAGGATCAGGATCAAAGCGCTCGTGGCAAGAAAGGTGATGATCAGCACCGCCTTGGCGAGTCCCAGGATGACGTTCGCCAGCGACGGGTGCATGCCGGTGCCCAGCAGCCATTCGTACATTTACCGGTCCACCTCGCCCATGACGATGTCGATGCTGCCGATGATGGCCACCATGTCCGCAATCAGCGCGCCTTTGGCCATGGGGCCCAGCAGCTGCAGGTGGACGAAGCAAGGGGAGCGGTAGTGGCAGCGCCAGGGGTTCTCGCCGCCGTTGCCCACCAGGTAGACGCCCACTTCGCCGCGCGGCGACTCGACCCGCGCGTACGTATCGCCCTCCAGGCGCATCCGCCGCGGCGGCTTGCCCATAAACTCACCCTCGGGAATGCCGTCCAAAGCCTGCCGGATAATCTTCATCGATTCGTAAAACTCCTGCATCCGCACCAGGTAGCGCGAGTACACGTCCCCGCTGGGACCGACGGGAACGCCGAATTCGAAGCGGTCGTAGACGCTGTACGGGTGCGCCTTCCGCACGTCGTACGGAACGCCCGCGCCCCGCAGCACCGGGCCGCTGGCGCCGTAGGCGATGGCCTGCTCGGCCGTAACGACGCCGATGCCTTTCACGCGGGACTCGAAAATGCGGTTGCCCGTCAGCAGCCGGTGATACTCGTCCAGCTTGTCTTCGAGGTCGTCGAGAAAACGGTGCACGTCGTCGGCGAAGCCGTCGTACAAGTCGTTGCGCACGCCGCCCACGCGCAGGTAGTTGTAAAGCATGCGGGCACCCGTCAGCTTCTGGAAGATGTCCAGCAGCTTCTCGCGTTCGCGGAACGCATACAGGAACGCCGACGTCGCGCCGAGGTCCAGCGCGAACGCGCCGAACCAGAGCAAATGGCTGGCGATGCGCTGCAGCTCCGCGACGATGACGCGGATGTATTCGGCTCGTTCGGGGACTTCCACGTTGAGCAGCCGCTCGGCGGCCATGACGAAGGGCCACTCGCTGGTAATGGCCGCCAGGTAGTCGGTGCGGTCGCAGTAGGGGATGATTTGCGTCACGGGACGGCGTTCGGCGATTTTCTCAAAGCAGCGGTGCAAATAGCCGATGTCCGGCTTGGCGTCTAGAATCACTTCGCCGTCGACTTTGAGCAGCACCCGCAACACCCCGTGCGTGCTCGGGTGCTGCGGCCCCATGTTGATGAACAGCTCGTGCTCGACCGGGACGGAGAGCGGCGGCGAACCGAGCGTATCCGACGTCTGCGCCAACGTGCTTCACTCCTATCCAGCGACGGCCGCGCTGCTTGCCTACCGGCCGGCGGAAGTGCGCGACACCACCCGCGGGCGAGGCGGGCGCCAGTCGACGTAGTCTTTGCGCAGCGGGTGCCCGACCCAGTCCTCTCGCAGCAAGATCCGGCGCAAATCGGGATGGCCCTCAAAGACGACGCCCATCAAGTCGTAGACTTCGCGCTCGTGGAAATTGGCCGTCGGCCACACGTGGACGACCGACGCCGTCCTAGGGTCGTCCCGCGGCACTTGGATCTTGACGGCCAGTTTGCGCTGGACCCGATCCGCGCGCGGCCCCAGCGACAGCAGGTGGTAGACCACCTGAAACCCCTTCTCTTCGAAATCGACCGCGGTTAGGTCACTTAAATAATCAAATTCGAGACCGCGCGCCTCCTTCAGCGTCTCAAAAAAACGCGGCGAAAGCGACCGGTCGATCGTTGCCTCCAACCAACCGTCGGCCCGCATGCGCAGGGGCACGTCGGGAAAGTAGGAACGCAGGCGCTCGACAACGGGCTGCAGCTCCGGAGGAAACACCTCGGCCGCGGACTCCGCCTGCTCCGGCCGGGTTGCGTCTTCACGCTCGGCCATGGAGCCTCACCTCGCCCGGCACGAAGTCCGGCATCCGGATGCCTTCCCGCATAATCTTCTCTTGCAGCAGCAGCACGCCGTGCAGCAGCGCCTCCGGGCGCGGCGGGCAACCAGGCACGTACACGTCCACCGGGATCACCTTGTCGACGCCGTCCACGATGTTGTATTCCCCGTGGTACGGCCCGCCGTTGATGGCGCAGCCGCCCATGGCGATGACCCAGCGCGGCTCGGCCATCTGGTCGTATAGAACCCGGATGCGATCAGCCATCTTTTCGTTGACGGTGCCGGGGACGATCATCAGGTCGGACTGGCGAGGGGAGGCGCGAAAGATCATGCCGAACCGGTCAAAGTCGTACCGGGAGGCGCCGGTCGCCATCATCTCGATGGCGCAGCAAGCGATGCCGAACAGCATATACCAGAGCGACGACTTGCGGCTCCAGTTGATGAGGCGGCGCAAGCTCGTCGTCACGACGCCCGGCACCAGCTCGTGGCTGACTACACCCATCGGAGGACCCCCTTCTTCCAGGCGTAGACGAGACCGTCCACCAGCATGACGAGGAAAATGACCATCAGGACGAACGCGTACGTCCCCAGTTCCCGCAGCACGACGGCCCACGGGAACAGGAAGACGACTTCCACGTCAAAGACGACGAAGAGCAAAGCGAAAATGTAATAGCGGATGTTGAAGGGAACTTGGCCCTCGCCGATGGGCACTTCGCCGCACTCGTAGGGCGTCAGCTTCTCGGGGTACGGGTTGTGAGGGCGGAGGAGACGTCCAATTGCGAGGGTCACCAGCACGAAGCCTGCACCGACGAGAAAAAAGATGGCTACGTCCGTGTATGCAGACAGCATGGTAGCCCTCCCGTCTCCGTTTCACGCGACAATTATATGTGTGTGAAAAATCTGTTGTCAAGGCAAGAGCATCGGCAGCGCGGCTTCTCTGATTTCAAACGAAGCGGGCAAATTGCCGATCAATTCGCCGTCCGCCTGAATCCGCAACTCGCTGGGCCCTTCCACGACCACGCGCCGTCCGCGCACGAAACGGACTTTCGGGTGAATTCCGTGCCAGCCGGCCAGCGCGGTGGGGAGCAGCGCGAGGGTGCCCAGCTTGCCCAAATCCCCCACGATGCAGACGTCAAACCGCCCGTCTCGGATCTCGGCGCCCGGGCAAATCTTAATGCCGCCGCCGTAATAGCGGCCGTTGGCCACCGCCATCAGCAGGCTGGTGACCTCGAACACCTGATCATCGACGGAAATCCGGAAAGGAACGTTTTGATACGAAAACAGCGTCTCCAGCACCGCTTTGATGTACGTCACGACGCCGCCTCGCTTCGACTTGTAGTTGTTGACGCGGTTGGCCACCATGACGTCGAAGCCGGTGCCGGCTACGTTGCAGAAGTAGCGGCCGTTGACTACGCCCAGATCGACGCGGCGCACCTGCCCGGACAGAAGGCTGCCTACCGCCGCGACGGGATTGCGCGGCACCCGGGTGCTGCGCGAAAAGTCGACGCCTGTTCCGAGCGGAATGTGGCCGACGGGCACCTCGCGGCCGACGGCGCCGTTCACCACTTCGTTCAGCGTTCCGTCGCCCCCGACGGCGACCACCGCGTCAAAGCCTTGCTCGCAGGCCGCTTTGGCCAGCTCCGTCGCATGCCCGACGCCTTCCGTAAAAAACGTCCGCCAGCGGACGTTGCGGCGGCGCAATTCGGCCTCCACTTCCGGCCAGCGGCGCCGTGCCCGGCCGCTGCCGGCCGCGGGATTCACAATAAAAGCGAACTCCACTTCCCAATCTCCCCTTTTGCGCGAAGAACCGTGCACCATGTTCAATGAGACCGCCCGATTATCCTTTTTCTCCCACCGCCGGCCCTATATGCGCCGTACTTGCCAATTTTTTGGAAAAGACGCGGTAATAGCTAGGTGCTATAATGAAACCGCATATTCAACACCGGTTTGGCAATAAAATCGAAAGGTGAACGCCCGTGAAGGTGCGAGGCTATGAGCTGCACTGGGCGCTGGCGGCGTGCGTGCTGGTGGTGGCTGTGGGACTCGGGGCGCGCGTCGCCGTCCAGAGCCGGCAGGCGGCGGAGCTCGAGCGGGAATTTGCGGCCATCGCCGGCGTCACGGCGGCGGAAGTCGTCCGGCGCGGCGCCCATGTCAACGTCCTATTGACGGTGGCCGACATCGACGATTTTTCCCGGCTGTATCAGGAGGCGGACCAGCTGCGTCGCGAGCGGCTGGGCGACGGCGCCTCGCGCATCGTGGTGCGCGACGGACGCAACAAAGGTCTCGTCGACAGCTGGCGGCAGCTGCACTTCGCCGTCTACGAAGGCGCGGCTACAGGCCGCTTCACGGCCATGGCGGAAACGGTGGAACGGCTGGCCGCCGGGCTGCCTGTGGACGAAGTGCAACTGGCGATGGACGGGCGCTTCATCTACGTACGGCTGACGGCCGACGGCGCGTATATGTACGAGCTGGTGCCGCTGGCGCCGCCGCTGGCCGCCGATCCGACGAAAGGGGAACGGCCGCAGTGAAAAAAGAACTGCTGGCCGGCGCCGCCGCCGGCCTCTTCATTTTGCTGGCCGCCAGCGGCGTCGACGTGGTGGCGCTGGCCATGTTCGCTGTTCTGGCCGGTTTGTTCTGGTTCTTGCTTGACAGCCGCGGCCTCGGGCGCAAGTTTGAAGTCATGCAGGTCTTCGACGCGCCGGACAGCGGCCAGGTCGTCACGTTCGACGACATCGGCGGCCAGGAAGTCCCCAAGCGTGAGCTGCTGGAGGCGCTGGAGTTCGTGCGGGAAGCCGACAAGGTAGCCCGCTTCGGCATCCGCCCGCTGCGCGGCATTTTGCTGGCCGGCCCGCCGGGCACCGGCAAAACGCTGATGGCCAAGGCGGCCGCCCACTACGTGGACTCGGTCTTCATCGCCGCCTCCGGCTCGCAGTTCGTCGAGATGTACGCCGGCGTGGGCGCCCAAAGGGTGCGCCGGCTGTTTCGAGACGCGCGCGAGCTGGCCAGGCAGCGGGGCAAAAACTGCGCGACCATTTTCATCGACGAGCTCGACGTGCTCGGCGGCCGCCGCGGCCAGCACGGGGGACATTTGGAGTACGATCAGACGCTGAATCAGCTGCTGGTGGAAATGGACGGCCTGACGCCCTGCGACCCGGTGCGGGTGCTGGTCATCGGCGCGACGAACCGGCTGGACTTGCTGGATCCCGCCCTGCTGCGGCCTGGCCGCTTCGACCGCATCGTGCAGGTCGATTTGCCCGACCGGGAAGGACGCCTGCACATCTTGCGAATCCACGCCAAAGGCAAGCCGCTGGCGCCCGACGTGGACTTGGCGGAAGTGGCCCGGGCCACTTACGGCTTCTCGGGGGCGCATTTGGAAAGCTTGCTGAACGAAGCGGCCATCCTGGCGCTGCGCGCGGGAAAGGATCAGATCACGGCCGAGGAAGTCCGGGAAGCCATCGACAAGGTGATGATGGGGGAAAAGCGTGACCGCCAGCCGAGCCGCGTGGAACTGGAACGGGTGGCGTACCACGAGATCGGCCACGCACTCGTCTCGGAGCTGACGCGCCCGGGGTCGGTGGCGGCGGTGACGGTGACGCCCCGCGGTCAAGCGCTCGGCTACATGCGCCAGGCGCCCGCGGATGACCAGTACTTGTACACGCTGGACGAGCTGTGCGGGCAGATCGCGGTGCTTGTGGCCGGCGCCGCGGCGGAAGAGCTCGTCTTCGGCGGCCGCAGCACCGGTTCCGCGACCGACTTTCAGCAGGCGGCCCAGCTGGCCGAGCGCATTGTGTACGCCGGCATGTCGCGCCTGGGCATCGTGCACAAGGACCGCCTCGCGCCCAATGTGCTGCACGACGAGATTCAGTACATCGTGCATACCGAGCTCGAGCGGGTACAGGAATGGCTGCAGGCGCACCGGTCCGTCCTCGACGAGCTGGCCCGGCGGCTCGTGGAGGAAGAGCACATCAGCGGCGACGAGCTGCGGGCCCACCTGCAGCGCAGTGCCCTGCAAGATAACGTGAGCTGACGCCGCGCGGCCTGCGCAGCTCCCACGCTCCTTCAACGGATGCGGGCCGCGGAGGGATTTTTCAGCGGCTGCCGGCCCCGGACCAGGAGCCACCCGGCACAGATCGCGAGAATAGCCAGGCTCACCCACTGGGCCAGCGTCAAGCCCAGCGCCACGGGCGAGCCGATGCGGAAAAATTCCACCCAGAACCGACCTACGGAATACGCGGCAAGATAGAGAAACATTACGTCGCCTTCGCGAGCTCCGGGCCGCCGCCGCGCCCACAACAGCAGCGCCAGGACGCCGGCGTTCCAGAGGGATTCATACAGGAACGTCGGATGAAAGAAGTCGTATTGCGCCCACTGGGCCGGGCGATGCTCGGGCGCCACGTACATCTTCCACGGCACGTCCGTCGGGTAGCCGAACAGCTCCTGATTGAAGAAGTTGCCCCAGCGGCCGATGGCTTGCCCCAGCGGCATGGTGGGCGCCACGACGTCTACCACCGTGAAGAAGGGTTTGCCGATGCGCCGGGCATACCAGGCGACGGCCAAGAGGCCTCCGATCAGCACCCCGTGTAGGGAAAGCCCGCCTTCCCAGACGGCGAAAATCCGCGCCGGATCCGCCGCGTAGACCGAAAGATTTTGCACCACGTACGCCAGCCGCGCTCCGACGAACCCGCACACCGCTGCGACGACGGCGAAGTCGTATAGCGTTTCCGGGTCGATGCCTTTCCGCCGCGCCTCGGCGGCCGCGAGGTAATAGCCCGGAATAAAGGAGCCGGCGATGAGCAGCCCGTACCAGCGCAGCTGGACGGGGCCTATCGCCACCACGACCGGGTTGATGGGCCGCTCGCCCGCGAACATGGGCCGTACGACGTAAAACAGCGCCGCGGCGGCCAGCACGCCCACCAGCGCGTACAGCCACCAGCGGCGGCGCTTCGCCTCTTTCACGCCAACCACCTCCGCGCGACGACCGATCTGTTCTCCCACGCCGCTCGTTTTCCTTGAGGAAGCCTTCCCGAAAGCCGTCGCTTGACCGGCGCGCCAGCGGTATACTTGGGGTGAAAGGAGACGAGGGCAGTGGAGCGGTCTTCGATCCGAGCGGAGCTCGTCATGGTAGGAACCGAACTGTTGCTGGGCCAGACGGTGGACACCAACGCCGCGTACATCGCCGAGCGGCTGGCGGCAAACGGCATCAACGTGTATTTCAAAGCCACCGTGGGCGACAACTGGACCCGGTTTGCGGCCGTACTGGCCCAGGCTCTCACGCGAGCGGACGTGGTCATCATCAGCGGCGGCCTGGGGCCGACGGAGGACGACTTAACCCGGGAAGTCGTGGCCGCCGTGCTGCACAGGCCGCTCGTCGAAGACCCGCAAGCCTTGGCGGCCATCGAGCGCTGGTTTGCGGTCAGCCACCGGCCGATGCCGCCGTCCGCCCGCAAGCAAGCCCTTATTCCCGAGGGGGCCCGCATCATCGCCAATGCCAACGGCACCGCGCCGGGCTTCATCGTCGAGCACGGCAACCAAACGGTGGTGTGCCTGCCCGGCGTGCCGTACGAAATGAAGCCGATGTTCGACGAGGTGGTGCTTCCGTACCTGCGGGAGCGCTACGGGCTGGCGGGAGCGCTGTACAGCCGGGTGCTGAAGTTCTGCGGCATCGGAGAGTCAGCTTTGGAAGAGCGCGTGCGGGATTTGCAGCATTCGGCCAATCCCACCGTCGCGCCCTACGCCAGCTTGGGTGAAGTAAAGATTCGCATCACGGCCCGGGCGGAAAACGCCGAGGAGGCCGAACGGCTCATCGCGCCGGTGCAGCAGGAGATCGTGCGCCGGGTGGGCGAATATATGTACGGTATAGACGAGGACACGCTGGAGGGCGTCGCCGGCCGGGCGCTCCTGCAGGCGGGGTGGACGCTGGCGCTGGCCGAGTCGTGCACGGGCGGCCTCATCGCCAAGCGCATTACCGACGTGCCAGGCAGTTCGGCGTACTTCCTCGGCGGCGTGGTCTCGTATAGCAACGAGGCCAAGGTGAAGCTGCTGGGCGTCTCCGAGAAGACGCTGGCGGAACACGGCGCCGTGTCGGCGCCGGTGGCCGAGCAGATGGCGCTCGGCGCGGCGGAGCGCTTCGGCGCGACGCTGGCCGTGGCCGTGACGGGCATCGCGGGCCCCGGCGGCGGCAGCGAGGCGAAGCCGGTGGGCCTCGTCTACATCGCCTGCGCGCTCAACGGCCGAGCCAAAGCGTATCGGTTCCAGTTCCAGGGAGGCCGGGAGCAAGTGCGCGGGCTGACGGCGCAAACGGCACTGGACCTCATCCGGCGGCACGCGCTGGGACTTTCCACGGAACTGTGACGAAGAGGAAGGCTGCAGCCGGCGTCGAAGGGTAAGCAAAGCTCGCGGCGCCCAAGCCGACCGACCGTCGACGAGGTACGTCCAAGGGGGATGTCCGATTGACGAGCGCGGAAAAGCAAAAAGCGCTGGAAGCGGCGCTGTTCCAAATTGAGAAGCAGTTCGGCCGGGGCTCCATCATGCGGCTGGGCGAAGCGTCGGCCCAGCAAAACGTCGAAGTGATCCCCACCGGCTCCTTGGCGCTGGATATCGCGCTGGGCGTCGGCGGCGTGCCGCGAGGGCGCATCGTGGAAATCTTCGGGCCCGAGTCGTCGGGCAAGACGACGCTGGCGCTGCACATCATGGCTGAAGCGCAGAAGATGGGCGGCATGGCGGCGTTCATCGACGCCGAGCACGCGCAGGACCCGGCGTACGCGGCCAAGCTGGGCGTGGACATCGACAACCTGCTCATCTCCCAGCCGGACACCGCCGAACAGGCGCTTGAGATCGCTGAGGCGCTGGTGCGCAGCGGCGCCATCGACGTCATCGTTATCGACTCGGTGGCGGCGCTGGTGCCGCGAGCGGAGCTGGAAGGCGAGATGGGCGACGCACACGTGGGCCTGCAGGCGCGGCTCATGTCGCAGGCGCTGCGCAAGCTGACGGGCGCCATCAGCAAGTCGCGCACCACCGTCGTCTTCATCAACCAGATACGCGAGAAAGTGGGCGTGATGTTCGGCTCGCCCGAAACGACGCCCGGCGGCCGGGCGCTGAAGTTTTACGCCTCCATCCGCATGGACATTCGCCGGGTCGACGCCATCAAGCAGGGCACCGAGATCATCGGCAGCCGCACCCGGGTGCGCATCGTCAAGAACAAGTTGGCGCCCCCGTTCAAAGAGGCCGAGTTCGACATCTTGTACGGCCGGGGTATCTCCCGCGAGGGCAGCCTGCTGGACATGGCGGCCGAGTACAACATCGTGTCGCGCACCGGCACGTGGTATTCGTACGGCGACATTCGCCTCGGCCAAGGGCGCGAGAACGCTCGCCAATTCCTGCAGGAGAATCCCGACCTCGCGGACGAGCTGGAGAACAAGGTGCGCGAAGCGGCCGGCTTGCCGCCGTTGCCGCGGCGCGCCCGAGCGGAAGCGGTGGTGGCTTCCGATTCGTGAGAGCGACGTGCGCCGCGCCCAGGCGCGTGCGCTGAAGCTCCTGGCGGTGCGCGACCGGACCGAAAAAGAGCTGCGCGACCGGCTGCAGGCGGCGGGATTTGACGAAGCCGTCACGGAAGAGACGGTGGCGTGGTGCCGCCGCTTGGGGTATGTTGACGACGCGCGTTTCGCCCGCGGGTGGGTGGAGCACCGGCTGCGCCTGTCGCCTTGCGGGCGGGTGCGGCTGGAGGCGGAGCTGAAGGAGAAGGGCGTCGCCGCCGAGATTATCGCCGCCACGCTGGCGGAGATGCTGACGCCGGAGACGGAAGAACGGCTGTGCCTGGAGGAAGCTCGCCGCCAGGCGCGGCGGCTGGCGGAAGCGGGCGAGGAGGGCCGGCGGCGGCTGGCGGCCTACTTGGCTCGCCGCGGCTTTACCTGGGAGCAGATCCGCACGGCCCTGGCCCACGTTGACAGCCCATCCGATAAAGATTACAATACTCCCGAGTGTACGTAGTCCCGAGAACTAGAGACGAGGCCGAGCGCTGGCTCGGCCTTATTTGCAGGTTCCAGCGGCCTACAAACGGACGGAAACCGGGACCTTGACAACTGAAGGGAGGTGGAGCACACGCTTGCTGTGCTGCTGTACGTCCTTGCGGGCGTAGCCGTCGGCGTTGCCGGAGGCTACATGCTACGCAAGGCCGTGGCTGAGTCCAAAATCCACTCGGCGGAGGAGCGAGCCAAGCTCATTCTCGAACAGGCCGAGCGCAACGCCGAAGCCAAAGTGCGCGAAGCGTTGGTGACGGCGAAAGAAGAGGCTGTTCGGCTCCGCCAAGAAGTCGAGCAGGAACTGCGCGAGCGGCGCCACGAGCTGCAGCGGCTCGAAGGGCGGCTGCTGCAGAAAGAGGAAGCGCTGGACCGCCGCCATGCGCAGCTCGAACGCCGGGAGGAGCAGCTCAACCGCCGCGCCGAAGCGTTGGAACGCAAGCACGCGGAAGCCGATCGGCTCATCCAGCAGCAACGCGCTGAACTGGAGCGGTTGAGCGGGCTGACCGCGGAAGAAGCCAAGCAATACTTGCTGAAGACCGTGGAAGAAGAAATCCGCCACGACATGGCGGTCATGATTCGCGAAATGGAGCAGCAAGCGAAGGAAGAGGCCGAGAAGCGGGCCCGCAACGTGATCGGGCTGGCCATCCAGCGGCTGGCCGCGGACTACGTGTCCGAGGCGACCGTCTCCGTCGTCACGCTCCCCAGCGACGACATGAAAGGGCGCATCATCGGACGGGAAGGCCGCAACATCCGCACGCTGGAGGCGCAGACCGGGGTCGACTTGATCATCGACGACACCCCGGAGGCGGTGGTGCTGTCGGGCTTTGACCCGGTGCGCCGGGAGATTGCCCGCATCGCGCTGGAGAAGCTCATCGCCGACGGGCGCATTCACCCGGCCCGCATTGAAGAGATGGTGGCGAAGGCGCGCAAGGAAGTGGAGGAAAACATCCGCCACGAAGGCGAGCAAGCCTGCATCGCCGCCAACGTTCACGGCCTCCATCCCGAACTGGTCAGGCTTCTGGGCCGCCTCAAGTATCGTTACAGCTACGGCCAGAACGTCCTGAAGCATTCCATCGAAGTCGCTCACATCGCCGCGATGATGGCCGCGGAACTGGGCTGCGACGTGAAAGTGGCCCGCCGCGCCGGGTTGCTGCACGACATCGGCAAAGCGGTCGACCACGAGGCGGAAGGAACGCACGTGGAGATCGGTGTGGAGCTCCTGCGCCGGTATCGAGAGTCGGAAGAGGTCATTCATGCCGTGGAATGCCACCACGGCGACAAGGAGCCGCAGACGGTGGAGGCCATGCTCGTGGCCGCCGCCGACGCGATTTCGGCCGCTCGGCCCGGCGCTCGCCGGGAGAGCCTGGCCAATTACATCAAGCGCCTGGAGCGCCTCGAAGCGATTGCCAACTCCTTCGAAGGCGTCGAGAAAGCGTACGCCATTCAGGCCGGCCGGGAAATCCGGATTATGGTCAAGCCCGACAAGGTCGACGACGATATGGCGGCGATTATGGCCCGCAATATCGTCAAGCGCATCGAGTCGGAGCTGCAATACCCTGGTCAAATCAAGGTCACCGTCATCCGCGAGACGCGGGTGGTGGAGTACGCCAAATAACCGCGAGTCCCGCCGCCGTCGCGGCAGGACAACGACAACCCGAGATGGTAATTCGGTCCGAAAGCGGTCGCTTTCGGGCCTTTTTTCTTGGCCCGAGCACAGGCCGCGGCCTGCATCGGAGGAGGAAACGCAGTGAGCCAAACGGTGCAACATCAACAGTCCACGGCCGCCTGCAGCCGGTTCATCGTCGACGCCCACTGCGACACCGCGCTGCGGCTGGCGGCGGGCGAGAGCCTGACGCCCTCGGGCCAGCCCTCGGGGCACGTCGATTTGCCCCGGCTGCGGGCCGGCGGCGTCGGCTTGCAAGTGTTCGCTCTCTGGGTCGACGCGGACCGGAACGAGAGCGGCCGCTTGCGGCGCTGCATCGAGCTGCTGGACGCCGTCAAGCGCGAGGTGCAGCGGCTGTCCGAAGACATGCAGCTCATCTTGTCACCGCGGGATTTGGACGCCGCGGCGGCCGCGGGCAAGGTCGGCGTGCTGCTGTCCGTCGAAGACGGCGCCGCCCTGGAGGGCAGCCTCGCGGCGCTGCGGGCGCTTTACGACTTAGGCGTGCGCGCGCTGGGCCTGACGTGGAACGGCCGCAACGAGCTGGCCGACGGCGTAGGGGTCGCGAACGGAGCCGGCCAGGGCTTGACGCCTTTCGGCCGCGAGGTCGTGCGCGAAATGAACCGGCTTGGCATGGTCGTCGACGTGTCGCACCTGTCCGAGGCCGGGTTCTGGGACGTTCTCGAGATCAGCGCCGCGCCGGTCATCGCCTCCCACTCCAACGCCAAGGCGCTGTGCGGACACCGGCGGAACTTGACGGACGAGCAAATCAAGGCGCTGGCCGCCCGGGGCGGCGTCATCGGCATCAACTTCTTCCCGGCGTTTCTGAGCGACAGCGGCCAAGCCTCGTTAGACGACATCGTGCGCCACATTGACTACATCGTCTCCTTGGTGGGTCCGGCGCACGTCGGCTTTGGGTCCGACTTCGACGGCATTTCCTCGACGCCCGCGGGCGTCGAAGACGTCTCGCGAATGGGGGCGGTGGTAGACGCGCTGCTGGCCCGGGGTTACAGCGACGACGACGTGCGGGGCATCGCTGGCAACAATTTCTTGCGCGTCTTCCGGCAAGTTTTGCGCGACACCGATTGAGGCGCCGCCGCGGCACACATAATAGAGGGCAGGGAAGGCGCCGGCGAAGGAGGTGACCCGCGTGAACTTCATGGGAACGGTCGTTCGTTTCGTCGTGTCGGCGCTGGTGCTGATGTTCGTAGGGTTCATCGTGCCCGGGTTCGCGCCGTTGACGTTCTGGCACGCCTTGCTGGCGGCGGTGGTCATCGCCGCACTGGGCTGGGTGGTTGAGTCCGTCATGGGGCGCAAAGTGTCGCCGTTCGGACGAGGGATCGTCGGCTTCCTTATCGCCGCGCTCGTCATCTGGGCGACGCAGTTTTTCGTGCCGGGCATGAGCGTCACGCTGCTGGGAGCGCTGCTCGCGGCGGTCGTCATCGGCATCGTCGACTTGTTCGTGCCGACCGCCATCGCGCGCTAGACGGGCGCCGACAGGGCGCGCTGGAGGGACGCGGTTGCCTCTCGCTCGCAGACTGGAGGAGAATCTGGCGGAGATCAAGCGCCGGCTCGGTGTCGGCGTTTCGTTCGACGTGCTGGTGCGGGAGTTGACCATCGGAGGGCGGGATGCCGCCCTCATCTTCATTGACGGCTTCCTCAAAGACGGCGCCACCGTGGAGATTCTCAAGTTCCTCCTGCAGTTGAAACGCGAGGACCTGGCGCCGCAGCCCATCGCGAAAATCGTCCGCTCGGGCCTGCCGTACTTCGAGGTAGACACCGTGTCCACCCTTGACGAAGTCATCGACCAGGTGCTGGCCGGCCCGGCGGCGCTCCTCGTCGACGGGCAGACAGAAGCCGTCGTCATCGACGTGCGGCAATATCCGGTGCGAGGCATCGAGGAGCCGGACCTGGAGCGGGTGACGCGCGGCAGCCGGGAAGGCTTGGTCGAGACCATCGTCTTCAACACGGCGCTCATCCGCCGGCGGCTGCGCGACCCGAATTTGCGCTTCGAGATGCGCTCGGTGGGCAAACAGTCGCGCACGGACGTGGCGCTGGGCTATATCGAAGGGGTGGCCAACCCGGATACGGTCGCGGAAATCCGGCGCCGGCTGGAGAAAACCGACGTGACCGCGCTCACCATGGGCTCGCAAAGCCTCATCGAGATTTTGACCGGGCAGCGGCTGAACCCGTTCCCGCTGGCGCGGCTCACCGAGCGCCCCGACGTGGCGGCCGCGCATTTGGCCGAAGGACATGTGGTCGTCCTGACCGACACGTCGCCCACGGCCCTCATCTTACCCGCCAACGTCTGGCACTTCACGCAGCACGCCGAGGAATACTTCCAGTCTCCCGTGGTGGGCACGTTCATGCGCTGGGCACGGTTTGTGGCCATCGGGCTTTCGCTGGTGCTGGGACCTTTGTGGCTCATGCTCGCCACGCTGCCCGAGCGCCCAGACTGGCTGGCGTTCATCGGACCGGCGGAAGAGCCACGCGTGGCGCTGTGGATCCAGTTTCTGTTTCTCGAGTTCGGCATCGTGCTCATCGGCCAGGCGCTCATCCACACGCCGTCGGCCATGTCGACCGCGCTCGGCATCGTCGGCGCCATCCTGCTGGGGGAACTGGCCATCGAGGTGGGCCTGTTCGTCCCGGAGACGGTGCTTTACGCCGCCGTAACCGCCCTGACGTCGTTCGCCACGCCCAGCCTCGAGTTCGCTCACGCGCTGCGGCTGTTCCGCTACTTGCTCTTCGTCCTTGTGGCCTTGTGGGGACCGTGGGGCTTTGCGGCGGGCCTCGGCGTCACGGTCCTGTGCCTGGCCATGACCAACTCGTTCGGCTTGCCGTACTTGTACCCGCTCATCCCGCTGGACGCCAAGGCCCTGGTGCGCCTGCTGTTTCGCTTCCCCATCGTGCAGCTGGGCACTCGCTCAGCCCCCAAGCAGGGCCGCCGCGGCGCGAACTCCGGTTCGTAGCCGTCTTCACCGGTGCCGATCCGCTGTGATATGATTGAAGAAGTGCCAAAACCGCCCGCGCTGCAGCACAAGGCGCGGCGGGTGCGGAGGGGTGCCGCGATGGCGGATCGGGCGGGCCGCGGGCTGGCCGTCAATGACATGGGTCGTCTGGTCATCGGCGGCTGCGACGCCGTCGAGCTGGCGCGCGTGTATGGGACGCCGCTGTACGTGCTGGACGAAGCGCGCGTCCGCGCCGCCTGCCGCGAGTATGTTCAAGCGCTCAGGGAGACGTATCCCCACGGGTGCATCGTTTACGCCGGGAAGGCGCTGCTGACCGTGGGGCTCTGCCGCATCATCGAAGAGGAAGGGCTGGGGCTGGACGTCGTCTCCGGCGGGGAGCTGTACACTGCCTTGACGGCGGGCTTTCCGCCCGAGCGCATCTGGTTCCACGGCAACAACAAATCGGGCGCGGAGCTGGCGCTGGCCGTCGAGGCGGGCGTCGGGCAGATGGTGGTCGACAACCTGGGTGAGCTGGAACGGCTCGAAGCCGTCGCGGCGGACAAGGGCCGGGTCGTCGACGTGTTGCTGCGCGTGACGCCCGGCGTGCTGGTGAACAGCCACTCCTACGTGCAGACCGGCCAGCCGGGCTCCAAGTTTGGCTTGCCCATCGCCGACGGTACGGCGCTCGCGGCCGCCCGCCGAGTCGCCGCCTCTCCCTGGCTGCGCCTGGCCGGCTACCACTGCCATATCGGCTCGCAAGTCCTTGATCTCCAACCCTACGACGAGGCCGTCGACGCGATGGCCGCGTTTATGGCGGAAGCCCAGCGCGAGACGGGTGTTTCGGCCCGGCAGCTGAACATGGGCGGGGGCCTGGGCATCCGGTACTGCGACGAAACCGACGTGCCGACGCCGGCCCAGTTCGTGGCGCGCATCGCCCGGCGGGTGCTGGCCCGGATGAGGGAATACGGCCTGCCCGCGCCCGAACTCGTCTTCGAGCCGGGGCGGTCCATCGTCGGCCCCGCGGGCGTGACGCTGTACACCGTCGGCTTCGTCAAGCGCATCGCTGGCATGCGCACGTACGTGTTCATCGACGGCGGCATGGGCGACAATCCGCGGGTGGCGCTGTACGGCACGCGCTACTACGCGGTCGTGGCTAATAAGATGAACGAGCCGCCGGCCCCAGAGCCCGTGGCGGTAGCCGGCAAGTACTGCGAGTCCGGCGACGTGCTCATCCACGAGCTGTACGCCCCGCCGCTGGAGCCGGGCGACATCCTGGCCGTGACCGAAACGGGCGCCTACAATTATTCCATGGCCAGCAACTACAACCGCCTGCCGCGCCCGGCCATGGTGCTAGTGCGGGACGGCCTGCACGCGCTGCTGGTCGAGCGCGAGACGTACGAAGATCTGGTGCGCAAAGACGTGGTGCCACCGTGGCTCGACCGGGCGTCAGCCGCCGCCGGCCGGCGCGAAGGGAGGGCTCCCGGGTGCTGATTCGGGATTTGGGACTCGACGCGCTGATCCTGCGCGCGGCCGCCGTCTTGCTGGCACTGGCCATCCACGAATACGCCCACGCGCTGGTGGCGGTGAAGTTGGGCGATCCCGGTCCGAAATACGACGGCCGGCTGACGCTGAATCCGTTCGCCCATCTGGACGTCGTCGGCACGCTGATGCTGTTCTTGTTCTCGTTCGGCTGGGCCAAGCCGGTGATGGTCGACCCGTCGCAGTTCAAGAATCCCCGTCGCGACATGATGTGGGTGGCGCTGGCGGGACCGGCGTCCAACATCCTGCTGGCTTTCGGACTGAGCCGCCTGGCTCCGTGGATCATCAACGCGGTGCCGCGGGACTTCGCCGCGGCGACGACCGCGTTTTTCGTCGTAGCCATTCAGCTCAACATCTGGCTGGCCGTCTTCAACATGCTGCCGCTGCCGCCGCTGGACGGCTCGAAAGTGCTGGCGGGCCTCTTGCCGCGCAGGTACGCGCTGCAGTACTATCGCCTAGAGTCCTACGGAACCGTCATCCTCGTGCTGCTGGTCGTCTCGGGCGCCGTCGTGCGCGTCCTGCAGCCGGTGTACCTCACCGTCTTCCGCCTGGTGGTGGGCTAGTTGTACCAAGTACGCCTGGCGGTCTTCGAAGGGCCGCTGGACCTGCTCCTGCACCTGATAGAGAAGCAGGAAGTGGATATCTGGAAGGTGTCCATGGCGGAGATCGCCCGCCAGTATTTGGATTTCCTGGCGCAAGTCCCCAGCGTGGAACTGGCGGAGGCCGGCGAGTACTTGGCCATGGCGGCCCTGCTGGTGCGCATCAAAGCGCGCTACCTGCTGCCGCACGCCGTGGAGCCGGACGACGCCGAGGAGGAGGCCGAGGCGGCCGCGCTGGAAGAGGAACTGCGGCAAAAGCTGGCCGAATACAAGCGGTTCAAGGAAGCGGCCAAACTGCTGGCGGAGCTGGCGGAGGCCCGGGCGCAGCTGGGGCTGCGGCCGCGTCCGCTGCTGCCCGGCGGGGCGCGCTTCGACCTGGGGCCGCCGCCCGGCTTTCACGTGCAGCTCCTGATGAAGACGTTTCTGGAGGTCTTGGCCCGCCGGTCGCCGGAACCGGCGAAGCCGCCGGCCTTACGGAAAGTGGATCTGCGGGGCGCGATGGCGCGCGTGCACCGCGCGCTGCAGCAAGCGCGCGGTGCCGTGACCTTTCAGTCGTTGTTCTCCCGCCGTGCCACCCGCTGGGAGTGGATCGTCACGTTCCTGGCGGTGCTGGAGCTGGCGCACCGCGGCAGCGTGCGAGTACGGCAAGACGAGCCGTTCGGCGCGCTGTACTTGGAGCTCGTCGCGGCGTAAAGGGGTCGGCTTGTGGAGCAGACGTACATCCCACAAACGCTGGAGCAGCTCATGGCCGCGCTGGAGGCGCTGCTGTTCGTCAACGCCGAACCGATGACGGCGCGGGAGCTGGCCGAGCTCACGGGTTGGGACGAAGACCACGTGCGGGCCGCTGCGGACTTGCTGGCGGCCAAGCTGGCCAGCGACCCGGGGTGTGGGCTGTGCCTGGTCCGAGTCAGCCACGGCTATCAGCTGGCGACGAAACCGGAGCTGGCGCCGTTCGTCGGGCGGCTGTCCGCGCCCAAGCCGCCGCCGCCCTTGTCCCGGGCGGCTTTGGAGACGCTGGCCATCATCGCTTACAAGCAGCCCATCACCCGAGCCGAGATCGACCATTTGCGCGGCGTGCGCTCGGAGTCGGCCGTGCAGTCGCTCCAGGAACGGGAGCTCATCGAGGAGGCGGGGCGCGCGGAGGGGCCGGGGCGGCCGATTCTGTACCGGACGACCGAGAAGTTTCTCCAATGGTGTGGCTTGAATTCGTTGGCCGATTTGCCGCCGCTGCCGGAGGGAGGCGCGGAAGGAAGCGAAGGCGACTCGCATACATCGGGTGCCGGCGGGTCAGATTAAGCGCGAGACTGCAAGGAGCTCGCGCTCTAGGCCGCGGGGCTCCGGAGAGGGAGCTGGAGTCCGTGAGCGAGCAGCATCCGCATCCCATTGAAGGTCTGATGAAGACCGCCATGGAAAGCCTGAAGGCCATGGTGGACGTTAACACCATCCTGGGCGACCCCGTGGAAACGCCCGACGGCACTGTCGTCGTTCCGGTCTCCCGGGTGTCGTTTGGCTTCGCCGCAGGCGGCACCGAGTTCGAGGCCGAAGGGTCGGACAACGGCTTTCCGTTCGGGGGCGGCAGCGGCGCCGGCATTTCGCTGCAGCCCGTGGCGTTTCTGGTCGTGGGCGCGGGCCAGTTGCGCCTGATGACCATCGACAAAAACGCAGCCATTTACGACCGCCTGTTGGACTTGGCGCCGGATGTCATGGACAGCCTGCAAGGCATCCTCCGCAACGGAAGGGGGAACGACGCGTCGACGACGCCCATGCCGTCCTGAGCCAAGGCCGGGCGGTCCTGGCAAGGAGGGTCGGCGCTGGGCGCCGAACGACTGCAAAAATTCCTGGCTCGCTGCGGCGTAGCGTCACGGCGGGCCTGTGAGGCTATCATCCAGGCCGGCCGGGTGCGGGTCAACGGCGTCGTGGTGACGGCGCTGGGCGTGAAAGTCGACCCGGAGGCGGACGTCGTCGAAGTCGACGGAAGGGTCGTGCGGCCCCAGCAACGCCTGCGCTATCTTGCGCTCAACAAACCGCGGGGCTACGTAACCACCGTGCACGACCCGCAAGGCCGCCCGACCGTCATGGACCTGCTCGCGGGCGTAACGGAGCGCGTGTTTCCCGTAGGCCGGCTCGACGCCGACACCGAAGGGTTGCTGCTGCTGACCAACGACGGCGAGCTGGCGTATCGCATCATGCACCCGCGCTTTCAAGTGGAAAAGCGCTATCGAGCCACCGTCGCGGGCGCCGTGGGCGACGAGGCGCTGCGGCTTCTCGCGCGCGGCGTGCCGCTGGAGGACGGCCTCACCGCCCCCGCGCGCGTGCGGCTTGTGAGCCGCACGCCGCAGCGCTCGGTGGTTGAGCTGGCCATCCTGGAAGGCCGCAAGCGCCAGGTGCGGCGCATGTTTCAGTACGTCGGCCACCCGGTGCTGCGGCTGGTGCGCCTGGCGGTGGGCCCTGTCCGGCTGGGTCACCTGCCGGTGGGCGCTTGGCGCGATCTGACGGCGGCCGAGCTGGCCGCGCTGCGGCGGGCGACGGGGCTCGGCGGCGAATAGCCCCTTGTTTTGTTTACAACTCGAAACCATTCTGCTAGGATGAACCTCAATTCAATGCCTGCATTGTGATTCAATTGACCGTGCAAGTGCGGTAAGATGATAGTGCCATGAATTCGCAGCAACGTTCGTCGCATCGTTCTTCCGATTTTTCGCGGCCGTTGCCGCGCCCCGCGGTCGCTCCGGCCCCACGCGCCACGACTCGCCGGCCATGGCGCTGCGCGTCGGCCCGCGTGCGAGAGCGCTTTTTTATATGCCTTCCAGCCAACCCGACAGATACCATGGGGAGGCCGCGTGCTTGCCGGGAGCCCGTCGGCGCCCGCAGCGGCGAGGCGGCGGGCGTGCTCGGGCGGGCCGACGTCGCGGCCCAAGCCGCCGGCGCGCCGCCACGGGAGAAGGAGGAGTCGTCACGGTGATCGTCGTCATGCGCGGCGATGCGACGCCCGAGCAAATCCAGCGGGTGCGTGAGCGGCTGTGCGCGTTCGGGCTTTCCGTGTACGAGGCGCGGGGCTTGGACCGCGCCGTGCTGAGCGCGGTGGGCGAGATAACGCCCGACGCCGTTCAGCAAATTCAGGCAATGGACGGCGTCGAGCGTTGCGTCAAGATCGTCCAGCCCTACAAGCTGGCCGGCCGGCAGTTTCATCCGGAACCTTCCGTCGTCACCGTGGGCGGAACGCGAATCGGGGCCGACACGCTGGCCGTGATCGCCGGACCGTGCGCGGTGGAGTCGGAGGAGCAGATTATCAGCGTCGCCCGCGCCGTGCGCGACGCGGGGGCCACGCTGCTGCGCGGCGGGGCGTACAAGCCGCGCACGTCGCCGTATTCGTTCCAGGGCCTGCAGGAGGAGGGGTTGCGGCTGCTGGCGCTGGCCCGGGCCGAGACGGGGCTGCCGGTCGTGACGGAGGTCATGGACACGGCCCACGTGGAGCTGGTAGCTCAGTACGCCGATATGCTGCAAATCGGCGCCCGCAACATGCAGAACTTCGCCCTGTTGAAGGAAGTGGGCCGCGCGGGCAAGCCGGTGCTGCTCAAGCGCGGCCTGGCCGCCACCATCGAGGAGTGGCTGCTGGCCGCCGAGTACATCATCAACGCCGGCAATCCCAACGTGGTGCTGTGCGAGCGGGGCATCCGCACGTTCGAGACGGCGACGCGCAACACGCTGGACTTGAGCGCGGTGCCCGTCGTGAAGGAACTGAGCCACTTGCCCATCATCGTCGATCCGTCGCACGGCACGGGCAAGTGGCAGTACGTGACGCCTATGGCCCGCGCCGCCGTGGCGGCCGGCGCCGACGGGCTGATGATTGAAGTGCATCCCGAGCCCGACCGAGCCCTCTCCGACGGGCTGCAGTCGCTGCGTCCCGAGCAGTTCCGGCAGCTCATGCAGGAAGTGAGCGCCGTCGCCCTAGTCGTCGGACGCAAGCTGAAGGCGGCGGTCGCTTAGGAGGAGCCCCGGCGGCGAGGTGTCGGGGAGGTGCGCGGCGAAAAAGGTTACATCTGATATGCCGAGCGGGGCGGAAAGGATACGCGCGTTCGTGGAAGGGAAGACAGGCAACCGACAGCTCGTTATCGCGATCGACGGCCCCGCGGGGGCCGGCAAGAGCACCGTGGCGAAAGCGGTCGCTCAAGCGTTGAACTATACATACATCGATACGGGCGCCATGTACCGAGCCGTCGCTCTGGCGGCGCTGCGCTCCGGCGTTCCCCTGGACGACGAGCAAGCCCTGACCGAGCTGGCGCAGCAGCTGCACATCGAGCTGCAGCCGGCGCCCGGCGGGAACCGGGTGCTGCTGAATGGCGAAGACGTCACCGAGGCGCTGCGCACGCCGGAAGTGGGAGCTGCCGCATCACCCGTGGCCGCCGTGCCCGGCGTCCGGCACCGCCTCGTCGAGCAGCAGCGGGCCATGGCCCGCCGGGGCGGCGTGGTCATGGACGGCCGCGACATCGGGACGGTGGTGTTTCCCGACGCGGACGTGAAGCTGTTTCTGACCGCGTCCGCCGAAGAGCGGGCCAAGCGGCGGTGGCTGGAGCTGCAGGCCAAAGGATTCCGGCAGTCGCTGGAGGAAATCCGGCGCAGCCTGGAAGAGCGGGATCGCCGCGACGCGGAGCGCGCGGTCTCGCCGCTGCGCAAGGCCGACGACGCGGTAGAGATCGACACGACCGACAAGAGCGTCGACGAAGTGGTGCGGCTGGTGCTCGACATCGTCCGAAAGGAGCAGTGTACGTGCTCTACCAAGTAGCGCGCCGAGTGATTGGCCCTCCCCTCAAAAAGTACTTCTCCCTGACCTGCGAGGGCGCCGACCACTTGCCCAAGACCGGCCCGGCCATCGTCGTCTGCAATCATCTCAACTACTTGGATCCGTTTATCATGGGCGCTGTCTTCGACCGCCCCTTGCATTTTATGGCCAAGGCCGAACTGTTCGAAAAGCGCTGGCTGGCTTGGCTGCTGAGGAAGGCGTATGCGTTTCCCGTACGGCGAGGCCGGTCCGACCGCCAGGCCATTCGCCACGCGCTGAACGTGCTGAAGGAAGGCCACGTGGTCGCGCTGTTTCCCGAGGGAACGCGCAGCAAGACGGGCGAACTGCTGGAGCTCCAGCGCGGCGCGGCCCTGCTGGCCCTGCACTCGGGCGCGCCGATCATTCCGATGGTGATCCTGGGCGGATACGAAGCGCTGGCGGGCGGCCGCAAGTTCCCCCGCCGCGTCCCCATCCGGGTGCGGGTGGGCGAACCGCTGACGTTCGCCTCCGAAACTGTGGACAGCGCCACCATCACCGAAGTGAGCCGGCGCATCGAGGAAACGCTGCTCGCGTTGCTTAACAAATCGGGTGAAGGAGGCAGGACGAGAGCGGGCGCTGATAACGCGTGGGCGGGACGGAAAGGATATCCCGCTGAAGGAAAAGCGTCGAAATGAATTGCCACCCGCACAAACAACCGCAATTTAAGCAGGATTCATGCGGATCGGCTCGAAGTGTGTGCGGGAGGACAGTCTGTTTGGCCGATGCTTGTAGGGGGATGGAAAGCGCATGACGGATTTGAGCGAAAGCAAGAAGGACGAGTATACCATCGAAGCGGCCTCGCAGGAAAACGGCTTCGTGCAGGGTGAGCCGGCAGGCGACTCCCGCGGCGAGCCGTCCGGCGTTGGAGCGGCTGAGGATTCGTCCATGGAATCGGCCACTGCGGGCGCGACCGGCCACGACGACGATGCGGCCATGCTGCAAGCGATGATGGAACAATACGAGGAAGCGGCCCGCAAGCTGACGCGTGGGCAGATCGTCGAGGGCAGGGTGGTGCAAGTCCGCGACGACGAAGTCATCGTCGACGTGGGCTACAAGTCCGAAGGTCGCATCCCGGCTTCGGAGCTGGGTCTGGCGGAAGGGCAGACACCCAAAGACGTGCTGAAGGAAGGCGACAAAGTCTACGTCCAGGTACTGCGCGTCGACGAAGATGAAGGCACCGTCGTGGTTTCCAAGCGGCGGGCGGACGAACGGCGGGCCTGGGAGATCCTGACGAGGAAATACGAAGCGAAGGAACCGCTCGAAGCCACCGTCATCGCTCGCGTCAAAGGCGGTTTGCTGGTCGACGTCGGGGTGCGCGGCTTCGTGCCGGCGTCGCACGTCGACCTGAATTTTGTCGACGACTTGGACCAGTACGTCGGGAAGAAGCTACGGTTTCGCATCATCGAGCTGGATCGGCAGCGCCGCAACGTCGTCCTGTCGCGCAAGCAGCTCCTCGAGGAAGAGCTGGAGCAGGCGAAGCAAAAGGCGTTTTCCGAACTACAAGCCGGCCAGATCATCACGGGCGTCGTTCGCCGGATCACGGATTTCGGCGCGTTCGTCGATGTCGGCGGCGGCGTGGAAGGCCTGCTGCACGTGTCGGAGCTGGCCTACAGCCGGGTCGAGCACCCGCGGGACGTGCTGCGCGAGGGTCAGGAAATCCAAGTTAAGGTGCTGGCGGTCGATCCCGAGCGCGAGCGCATCTCGCTTAGCCTCAAGGGAGCCAAGCCCGATCCGTGGTTGACCATCGCGGATCGCTACAGTGAAGGCCAGATCGTGGAGGGCGAAGTCACGCGCACGGTCGACTTCGGCGCCTTCGTGAAGCTGGAGGACGGCGTCGAGGGTCTGGTCCATATCTCGCA
The DNA here is from genome assembly GCA_017577945.1 of Bacillota bacterium. NCBI lineage: Bacteria > Bacillati > Bacillota > Bacillota bacterium. The sequence continues at coordinate 335,214 of PKQS01000009.1, read as the reverse complement.
GCTCGCCAATCACCGGGTGGAAAACGTCACCGACGTTGTGCAGCCGGGCCAGCACGTGAAAGTGAAGGTCATCAACCTCGACCCGCAGGCGCGCCGCATCGGGCTGAGCATCAAGGCGGTCAATCCGAAGCCGCCTAAGCCCAAGCCGGAGCCCAAGGAAGAGGAAACGGCGCTGACGTACGGCGATCCCGGCGCCGGCGGGATCACCATCGGCGACGTGGTGGAGGGCCTTGACCAGCTCACCGAGAGATTGGGCGACGGCCAGAAGGGCTGAGAGCGACGCTACACGGGGGTCAGGGGACCTAGCGGGATATCCCTGGAGCAGCCAGCGGCCATCGCGGCAAGTGACGCGATGGCCGCTTTTTCGCGCCGGCGGCGCCGCCGCATACCGTCCCGCCGGCGCGGGCACGCTAGCCGGGAAAGGAGAGAGGCCCGTGCCGCTAGGTCTACTCGTTCTCCTCGCGTTGGCGATCATCATCTTGTTTGGCGCGGCCCATCGCGTCCTGGACCGCATGCACCTGAACGACACGCAGGCGCTCATCGCGCTGGGAGTCGTGTTCGTCGGCAGCTTCATCGACATTCCGCTGGCGACAGAGCCCGCGGGTGTGACCGTCAACATCGGCGGCGCGCTGGCGCCCGCCGTCTTGGCAGTGTACGTACTGGCCCGAGCCGGCACGGCCACAGAGCGTGTGCGCGCCGTCGTCGCGTCGCTAATCACCGCCGGTGTCATCTGGGGCGTGGCTCGGCTGACTGACTTCGGCCCGCACGGTGGAACCCGCGTCGTAATCGATCCCCTCTGGCTGTTCGCCCTGGTCGGCGGCGTCGTCGCGTACATCTTGGGCCGCTCGCGCCGGGCGGCGTTCGTGGCCGGCGTGCTGGGCGTGCTCTTGTTTCAGGTCCTGGACTGGGTGATGCAGCTGAGAACCGCGGCTCCCGCGCCCCTGGCCTTGGGAGGCGCTGGCTTTTTTGACGCGGTCGTCTTGTCGGGGGTCATCTCCGTAGGCCTGGCGGAAGTGGTCGGCGAAACCCGTGAACGCCTGCAGGGCGGGCCTGCGGAGGACCGTCCGGAGGCGCTGCGGCAGGCGCTGCAGGGCCCGCCGGAGGACGGGCGCGACGGAGGTGAAGGCCATGCGTAGTCGCGTGCACACCGCGCTGGTCCTGGCGGCGTTGATGTTTCTGCTGTGGACGCCGGTGGCGCAGAGCCAGGATGCCCGCGGCGTCGAGGTGTCGCCGGAGTTGCGGGCGACGGAAGAGTTGGAGGAGTTCATCGAGGAATTCGTCAGCCATTCCGCCGCCGGCGGGTACTACACGTGGGTCGACGAAGACGGGCAAGTGATCACGTATACCGCCATCGCGCCGGTTCCGGGTGACAGCTATATCACCGCGGACAACCGGCTCTACGAAGTGGCGGAGGTGACCGCCGATCGCACCGTGCGCGCCCGCTTCGTCGAGCAGCTGCAACTGCGGGCCTCGCTCCCGGCGGTTTCCCGCCGGTGGCCCTTCGGCGCGGCCGCGGCCCAGGCGCGGACGGGCGGCGACACCGGGGCCATCGGCATCTACCACAGCCACAATGCGGAATCATACGTGGATACGTCGCAGCGGGAGTTCGAAGTCCCGTTCGGCGACATCTTGCAGGTGGGCCGGGCGCTAAAGCAGGCTTTGGAGGAACAAGGCTTCCGCGTCATCCACTCGGAAAACAGCCACTTGCCCCACGACGGGGGCGCCTATCAGCGCTCGCGGGCCACGGTGCGGGAGCTCTTGGAACAGGGCGCCGTCGCTCTGATCGATGTGCACCGGGACGCCATCCCCGCCGAAGCGTACCGCACCGAAGTGGCGGGACAAGAGATGACGAAAGTGCGGCTCGTCGTCGGCCGGCAAAACCCCAACAGCGAAGCCAACTTCGAGCTGGCGAAGAATATCAAGGCGCTGGCCGATGAGCGCTACCCGGGGCTCATCAAGGGCATCTTCAACGCTCGCGGCAACTACAACCAAGACGTCGGCCCCCGCGCCATCTTGCTGGAGTTCGGCACCCACGAGACGAGCCTGGAGGAAGCGGTGCGCGCCACGCGGTACATCGCGGACGTGTTCCCCCAGGCCGCGGGGCTGACGGCGGGGGGCGCCGGCGCGGCCCTCGGTCGCGCGGGTTGGCGGTCGGCGCTGTGGCTGGCGCTGGCCGCGGGCGTGGGTGCCTTCGGCTACTTGTGGATTAACGAGGGCAGCTTCCAGGGGGCGTGGCGCCGCCTGACCGGCTTTTTCCGGAAAGGGCGCGGCTGACCCAGCACGGGCGCGAGGCGGGAAGGGAGGACAAGGGCGTGGACGTCGTGGCGCCGGTGACGGTGGGCGCACTGGCCGGCACGCTGGCCCGCTGGTTCATGCTCCGGGCGGACTACCGGCAGTTCCCCAGCTACCCGCAGGGTTATTCGGTCCACCTTTCGCTGGGCTTCATCGCGGCGGCGCTGGGCGCCATCGCTCCGCCGGCCGTCGCCAACGGGGACTTGGCGGCCGCGTCCTTCCTGGCGCTGGCCGCCACACAGTTTCGCGAAGTGCGCGCCGTGGAGCGCGAGACGCTGCGCAACATGGAAACCACCGAACTGGTGCCCCGCGGCGACGCGTACATTGAGGGTATCGCGCGCGTCTTCGAGACGCGCAACTACTTGGCCATGCTGACGGGCCTGGTGGCCAGCCTGGTCGCCACGGCCCTCGCGCCCCGGGGACTGTGGTGGTCTGCGGGCGCCGGAACGGCGGCCGGCGTCGCCTGCATCGTCGTGCTGACCCGGGCGCTGGGCGGAAAACGCATCGGCGACATCGCCCACGTAACCACCGTTCCCATCGAATTCGACGGACCGCTGTTGACCGTCGCCGGCGTGAGCATCATGAACGTGGGCTTGCCTACGGCGCGCCAGCGCTACTTGGAGGAAGGCCTGGCCGTCCTCATTCGCCCGAAGGACGCCGACGCGCGCGCCACGCTGGCCAACTTGGGCCAGCGGCAAGCCATCGCTCACGAAGTGGCCTTGCTGCTGGGGCTGAAAATGGACGTAGACGAGCTGGAGCTGATGCCTATCGCCAGGCAAAATCCCGAAAACGGCGACGTGGTGATGGCCATCGTTCCGCTGCTCAAAGATCCGGAAGCTTTGATCCGGGCCGTCGAGTACGTGCCGGTGCTGGAAGGGAGCGTGCGCCGCCCGGTGGCCTCGGGCTTGTGGCCCGAAGGGCTGGCCACGCTGGAAAGGCTGGGCGGCTCGTGAACGACGGACCGCGCATTGCCGCCATCGTCACGCTGCGCAAAGACTTGCCCGGCGGCGGCGCCCCCGTTTTTCCCGCCGAAAGTGAAGAAGAGCGCGAGAAGGTGGCGCGGCTGTTGGCGAAAATCTTGCGCGGCGTCGTGCACGACCTCGAAAACGGCGTTTACATCGTCGTCCAGCATTGAACTCCGAAAGCCGCCCGTTGCCGCCGGGCCAGCTCCACATTGTGTACACATGCTTCGGCGGCACGCATTCTTCTCCCGTCGCTGCTGCCATCCACCTGGGCAAGCTCCCGCGCGACCGCCTGCCCACGCCGCAAGAGCTTCTGGCCACGCCGCGCTTCGACACCGTCCATCCCAAGCACCGCGGCCAGCTCGCCTTCGCCGGCCTCGACAAGGACGGCCACCGCGTCTACGTCCTCGGGCGCGGCGGCTTGTCGGCGGACGCGGTCCGAAGTCTCCTGGAGACGGCATGCCTTCTGATTGGCGGCAGGCCGGCGCGCGTTCTGGTCTGCGACACGCTGCCGTGCGTCAACTTTTGCATGCGAATCGGCGGCTGGCTCTCCCGGGAAGCGGGCCTGGTCGGCATCGGCCGGCCCATCGTGACGTGGGGCACCTTGCGCGCCTATCCCCGGATCGTCCGACTCGTGCGAGAAGTCGAAGAGCAGGTGCGGCGTTTGACGCGGCCGGGGCGAGGATGATATAAAGGAAGCCGAACGTCGATTCTGGGGTCGAGTGAGGCGTGACGGTGAACAAGCGTCCGGTCATCGCGCTGGTCGGTCGCCCGAACGTGGGCAAGTCCTCCTTGTTTAATCGAATCATCGGGCGCCGCGTCGCCATCGTCGAAGACGAGCCGGGGGTCACGCGCGATCGCATCTACGGCGAGTGCCGCTGGCGAGAGCGCACCGCGACCGTGGTGGACACCGGCGGCATCGACCCACACGCCGAGGAGGGCATCGCGGCGCAAAGCCGGGCCCAAGCGCAAATCGCGGTGGCCGAAGCGGACGTGGTGGTGCTGGTCGTCGACGGGCGGGAAGGCCTGCACCCGCTGGACCGCGACGTGGCGGACCTGTTGCGCCGCCACGACAAGCCCATCGTCGTGGCCGTCAACAAGATCGACCAGCCCACCCTAGAGCAAAAGCTGGCCGTCCTGGAGTTTTACGAGCTGGGGTTGGGCGACCCTATCCCGGTTTCGGCGGAACACGGGCGCAACATCGGGGAGTTGCTCGACCGCGTCTTCGCCTTGCTGCCCGAATACCACGAGGACGACGGGCAGGAGGATCCCATCGCCGTAGCCATCATCGGCCGGCCCAACGTGGGCAAGTCGTCGCTCGTCAACGCGCTGGCAGGGGAAGAGCGCTCCATCGTCAGCGACGTCCCCGGTACGACGCGTGACGTGGTCGATACGCTGCTGACGTGGGATGGCACGCCGTTCCTGCTGCTAGACACGGCCGGCTTGCGGCGCAAGTCGCGCATCGAGAGTGCGGTGGAGCATTACAGCGTTGTGCGCGCCATCCGCGCCGTGGAGCGGTGCGACGTGGCCGTGGTGGTGCTGGACGCGCTGGAAAACGTTACGGAGCAGGACAAACGCATCGTCGGCATCGCGCACGAAGCGGGCAAGGCCATCGTCATCGCCGTCAACAAGTGGGATCTCGTGAAGAAGGACACTTCCACCATGGCGCGGCTGGAGAAGCAATACCGCAGCGAGTTGAGCTTCGCAGACTACGCGCCGTACGTGTTTATCTCCGCCAAGACGGGGCAGCGTATCCAGCAGGTGCTGGAGCTGGCCCGCACCGCCGCCAGCAGCGCGGCGCTGCGGCTGCCGACGGGCAAGTTCAACGAGCTGTTGCAGGATGCCATCGCGTTGCGGCAGCCGCCGTCGGACAAAGGGGTGCAGCCGAAAATCTTCTACGGATTCCAGGCCGGCGTCAAGCCGCCGGAGTTCGTGCTCTTCTGCAGCCACCCGGACAAGATCCACTTTTCGTACTTGCGGTACCTCGAAAACCAGATCCGGCAGGCGTACGGCTTCGTGGGCACGCCGATCCGCTTCCGCCTGCGGGACAGGCGCAAAGAATGATATAATACACCGGGTGACGGCATGGAAACCATCGCGGCGAAAGCGTCGTTCTTGCTGGGCTGTTACGTCGTCGGCTCCATCCCGTTCGGATACATCACGGGGCGGCTGTGGGCCGGCATCGACATCCGCACGGCGGGCAGCGGCAACATCGGCGCCACCAACGTCATGCGCACGCTGGGCGTCATTCCCGCGCTCTTGGTATTGTTCCTGGATGCAGCCAAGGGATGGGCGTGCGTCGCCGCCGCCATGAGGCTGGGCCTGGGCGACGCCTGGATTGCCGGCGCGGCGCTGGCGGTAGTGGCCGGCCACAACTGGTCGCTGTTTCTGAAGCTCAAAGGAGGCCGGGGCGTTGCGACGGCGCTGGGGGTCCTGGTCGGGCTGGCGCCGTACGCGGCGCTGGCGCTGGCCGCCGTGTTCATCGTCGTCGTCGCGATCTCCCGCTACGTGTCGCTCGGTTCCATCGTCGCGTCGCTGCTGCTGCCGCTGGCGCTGCTCCTGAACGGCAAGCCTGCCGTATACATTTACGCGGGCGCGGTGTTGAGCGCCTGGGCCATCATCCGCCATATCCCCAACATCCGCCGCCTGCTGACCGGAACAGAGCATCGTTTCGGCGTGCGTGTCCAACCCCCTCCGCCGGCGCCTCCCTCCTGACAACTCGGCCTGTCCGGAAGCTCTCCTGCTGCACGCGCCGGAAGCTCTTCTTCTCTACGCGGTGATATTGCGTCGCGGCCGCGAATAAAAGTTGTATCGGCTCGCGCACCACGCCCGCGAGGGCCGAGGGGGGACACCGCGTGGAGAAGTTCGATTTGTTCGGCGACATCGCCGCAAGGACCAACGGCTGCATTTACATCGGCGTCGTGGGCCCAGTCCGCACGGGCAAGTCGACGTTCATCAAGCGGTTCATGGACTTGTTGGTCCTGCCGCGCATCAAGGACGCCTACGACCGGCAGCGCACCCAGGATGAACTGCCGCAGAGCGGCGCGGGCCGCACCATCATGACGACCCAGCCGCTGTTCGTGCCGGACCGGCCCGTCACGGTGACGTTCAACGGCGCCCGCGCGCAGGTGCGGCTTGTCGACTGCGTCGGCTACACGGTTCCCGGCGCCCGCGGCTACGAGGACGAAGGCGGCGCCCGCATGGTGCGCACGCCTTGGTTCGACGAAGAAATTCCTTTCCAGCAGGCGGCCGAGATCGGCACCCGCAAAGTCATCGTCGAACACTCCACCATCGGTATCGTCGTGACGACCGACGGCAGCGTGGCCGACTTGCCCCGCCAAGCGTACGTCGAAGCCGAAGAGCGTGTCATCCGGGAGCTCAAGGAACTGGGCAAGCCGTTTCTCGTGCTGCTCAACGCGACCGACCCCGACAGCGGCCCGGTGCGGCAGTTGGCCGACGAGCTGGCGGAACGGTACGGCGTCACGGTCATTCCCGTCAACTGCCTGCGCATGAACCAGCAGGACTTGCTGGACGTGCTGCACGAGCTGCTGTTCGAGTTCCCGGTGCGCGAAGTGTCGGTGCGGTTGCCGGCGTGGGTGGAGGAATTGGACGAAACGCATCCGCTGCGGCGGCAGTTCCTGGAAGCGGCGTGGGCCGCGGTGGGGCCCATGCAGCGCCTGCGAGACGTGGACGAGGCGGTGCAGGCGCTGGCGCAGCATGACTTCGTCGAGAAGGTGACCGTGGCCAGCATGGACTTGGGCGCCGGCACGGCTACGCTGGAGTTGGCGACGCGCCGCAGCTTGTTCTACAAGGTGCTGGCGGAGATGACCGGCTTCGAGGTCACGGGAGACCACCATTTGGTGCGGCTGATGAAGGAGCTGGCCGTGGCCAAGAGGGAATACGACAAGGTGGCCGCCGCGCTGGCGGAAGTATACGACTACGGCTACGGTATCGTTACGCCGTCGCTGGAGGACATCGCCTTCGACGATCCGGAGATAATTCGCCAGGGCGGGCGGTTCGGCGTCAGGCTCCGGGCCGGCGCGCCGTCCATCCACATGGTGCGGGCCAACATTTACACGGAAGTGACGCCGTTCGTCGGCACGGAGAAGCAGGGCGAGGAGCTGGCCCGGTACTTGACCGAGGAGTTCGAGCGCGACCCGAGCCGGGTCTGGAACTCGGACTTCTTGGGCAAGTCGCTGCAGGAGCTGGTCCGCGAGGGCATTCAGAGCAAGCTGCACCGCATGCCCGCCCACGCGCAAAAGAAGCTGCAGGAGACGCTCACCAAGATCGTCAACGAGGGCAGCGGGGGGCTGATTTGCATTATCTTGTAGAGTCATTGGGAAAACGAAGCCGGTTTTCACGGCCGCTCCGCAGGAACGAGCCGCAGGAGAGCGAAGAAAGGGCTCTATGCGGCTCTTTTGTTTTTTATGATTTTGCTCATATTCTTACGACGGATGGGACAGGCTACCTGGGGAAGGAGTTGCCTGAGCCACGGAGGGAGGTGAACGGCGTGACGAAAGCGGAGCTGATCAGCCAGGTGGCCGCCAAAAGCGGGTTGACCAAGAAAGACGCCGGCCAGGCGGTGGAGGCGTTCCTCGAGGCGGTGGCCGAAGCCCTCGCACAAGGCGATCGCGTGCAGCTGGTCGGTTTCGGCACGTTCGAAGTGCGCGAGCGCGGCGCCCGCCGCGGCCGCCACCCTCAGACGGGCCGCGAAATTGCCATCGGCGCCCGTCTCGTACCTTCGTTTAAGGCCGGGAAAGCCCTAAAGGACGCAGTGGCCCGCTGAGCTCGCTCAAGAGCGCAACCCACGCAGGCATCGACGGCGCGTGCCGCCGGCGCGCGCACGGCGGTGCCTTTTCTGTCGTAGAACGGCGTATGATGAGTGCCAACTCGTATTACGAGCGCGGCGTGGCCGCGTGGCGGGAGGAAGCGAGCCGTGGCGCGACCAATCGGCATCGGGCTGCTCGGGTGCGGCGCCGTCGGCCGCGGCGTCATGTCGATCTTGCGCGCCAACGCCGAGCGCATCGCGGCCCGCGCCGGCGGCCGCCTCGCGCTGCGGCGCATCGCGACGCAGGACGTAAGCAAGTTCCGCGACGACGTGGAACCCCCATTGCTTACCGGCGATCCGTGGGCCGTCGTGCACGACCCCGACGTGGAGATCGTCGTGGAGCTGCTGGGCGGCCTTGAGCCGGCGCGCACCCTGATAGCCGAAGCGCTGCGGCAGGGCAAGGCGGTCGTCACGGCCAATAAAGCTGTGCTGGCCCGCCACGGCACGGAGCTGCAGGCGACGGCGGCGCGCCACGGGGCGCCCTTGCTCTTTGAAGCCGCTGTCGCGGGCGCAATCCCAATCATCAAGCCGCTGCAGGAATGTCTCGCCGCAAGCCGCATCCAGTCCATCCTGGGCATCATCGACGGCATGAACAATGCTATCCTGACCGGCATGGCCCGCGACGGGCTCGACTTCTCCGCAGCGCTGCAGCGGGCCCGGCAGCTGGGCTGCCTAGCCGGTGATACCGGTGCCGACGACGTGGAAAGACGCACCGCCGCGTTGACGGCCCACGTGGAAGGATACGACGCCGCGTTTACACTGGCTATCTTAGCGTCCGCCGCCTTCGAAACCCGGGTGCGCGTTGAAGACGTGTTCTGTGAAGGCATTACCCACATCAGCCTCGCGGACATCCAATACGGACGCGAGCTGGGATACGTCCTCAAGCCGCTGGCCATCGCCAAGGAGGGCGAAGGGCGGCTGGAGTTGCGCGTCCACCCGGCGTTCATTCCGCGCGAGCATCCGCTGGCTGCCGTGAACGACCTCTTCAGCGCCGTTTTCGTCCGGAGCGACGCGGGCGGAGAGCTGATGTTGTGCGGCCGGGGGACGGGCGTGCTGCCCGCGGCCAGCGCGGTCGTAGCCGACATCATCGAAGCGGCGAAGCGGCTGCGCAGCGGCCTTCGCGGCGTTCCGCCCGCGCCGGAGCGCACGCTGCCCGTCAAACCCATCGACGAGGTGGTCTCGCGTTTCTATGTCGCGCTGGAACCAGCGGACGACCCCGGCGTGCTGGCGGCGGTGGCCGGCGCCTTTGGGCGTTGGGGAATCGGCATCCGTGCAGCCATGCAGAGAGAACGCTTCGCAGCCCCCGCCGAGTCGTTCGCCAGCCCCATCGACTTGGTTTTCCTGACCCACGCCGTGCAGGAAGCGCGCCTGCGCCGGGCGCTGGCGGAAATCGACCAGCTGGACGGCGTGCGCCGCATCCGCCACGTGATCCGCGTCGAGGAACCCGAACCGAGTCAGCCAACCGCGTGACGCTCTGCAAGCACGTCGACAAGGAGCCGCCGGCTCCCATAGAATAGCACTGGACAGACGCCGCAGCCGGCGGTCTGCTATCTTGCGAGGCGCCGGGCTCTGCCCAGGTGCCGGGGGAGTAACGTGACATATGGCTCTTATTGTACAAAAGTACGGTGGATCGTCCGTGGCCACGCCCGAGCGAATCAAAGCCGTGGCGGGGCGCATCGTGGCCACCAAGCGGTCCGGCGCGCAGGTCGTGGCCGTCGTGTCGGCCATGGGGCACACTACCGACGAGCTCATCGCGCTGGCGCGTCAGGTGCATCCGGCGCCGCCCCGGCGGGAGCTGGACATGCTGCTGGCCACCGGCGAGCAAGCCAGCTGCGCCTTGCTGGCCATGGCCATCGACGCGTTGGGCGAAGCCGCCGTCTCGCTGACCGGGCCGCAAGGGGGCATCATTACCGACAACGTCCACACCCGCGCCAAGATTTTGCGGGTTGACCCAAGCCGCGTGCGCCGCGAGCTGGCCCAGGGCAAGATCGTCATCGTCGCCGGGTTCCAGGGGCTGAGTCGAGACGAGGAGGATATCACGACGCTGGGCCGCGGCGGCTCGGACACGACCGCCGTCGCCCTCGCCGCCGCCCTGGAGGCTGACATCTGCGAAATTTACACCGACGTGGAGGGCGTCTTCACCGCGGACCCGCGGGTAGTACCGACGGCACGCAAGCTGCGGGACATTTCTTACGGCGAGATGCTGGAGATGGCCAGCCTGGGCGCGGTGGTGCTGCAGCCGCGCAGCGTCGAGGTAGCGGCGCAGCACGGCGTGACTATTCACGTGCGGTCCAGCTTTTCGGACCGGGAAGGCACCTACGTGAAAGGAGAAAAGACGATGGAACGGGACATGGTCGTCGTGGGGGTCGCGCACGACACCAACGTAGCGAAAGTGGTCGTCATCGACGTGCCGGACCGGCCCGGCGTCGCTTACCGGCTGTTCTCGGCGTTGGCGGCGGAGCAAATCAACGTCGACATGATCGTGCAATCCACCAAGCGCGAAAACCGCACGGACCTGCTCTTCACGGTCACCCGCGACGATCTGCCCAAGACGCTGGAGGTCACTGAGCGCGTTGCCCGGGAATTGGGCGCCACCGGCGTCTTGCATGCCACCGACGTCGGGAAAGTGTCCATCGTCGGGGCGGGCATGATGAGCAATCCGGGCGTCGCGGCTCGCATGTTCCGGGCGCTGGCCGAACACGGCATCAACATCCAGGTGATCAGCACGTCGGAAATCAAGGTGTCGTGTCTTATCGCCTTGGACGCCGTGCCGACGGCGGTCCGGGCCATCCACGAAGCCTTCGGTCTCGGCGAAACGCAGACTGCCGCGGTCGCCGCCGGCCGTCCTGCACACGCCGATTAGTGCGCCGGCGCCCTACACGGGCAAGGAAATCTCTCCGTCGGCCGTCACGTCTACGTTCAAGGCCGCAGGCCGCTTGGGCAGTCCCGGCATCGTCATTACGTCGCCCGTCAGGCAGACCAGAAAGCCTGCGCCGGCGTTGGGACGCACCGACCGGACGGTCAAGGTCCAACCCTTGGGCGCACCCTTAAGGTGAGGCTGATCCGAAATCGAGTGCTGCGTCTTGGCCACACAGACGGGGAGGTGGCCCAGCCCCATCTCTTCGCACTCCTTGATTTCTTTCAGCGCCTGCGGCGTAAAGACGACGCCGTCGGCTCCGTAGACGTTCCTGGCCAAGATTTCGAGCTTGTCCCGGATGGGCAGGGACCAGTCGTACGCCGGGCGGAAGCGGCTCGCCGCAGGGCCTTGGGCTGCTGCCTTCTCCAGCGTCTCGAGCACCCGCGCGGCCAGCTCCACGCCGCCGGGGCCGCCGTCTTGCACGACTGTGGCGACGGCCGACGGCACGCCCAGGTCGTTGCAGCGCCGCGCCACGGCCGCCAGCTCTTCGGGCGTATCGCCGTCGAAGCGGTTGATGGCCACTACCACCGGCAAGCCGAAGCGGCGAATGAGCTGGACGTGATGCTCCAGGTTGGCCAGGCCGGCTTCAACCGCCTCCACGTTGGGCTCGGTAAAGCGGGAGCGCGGCACGCCGCCGTGCATGCGCAGCGCCCGCACGGTAGCCACCAGAACCACCACGTCGGGCACCAAGCCGCTGTAGCCGTGCACGATGTCGAAGAATTTCTCCGCGCCGAGATCCGCCGCGAAACCGCCCTCGGTCACCACGTAGTCCGCCGTTTTCAGGGCCAGCTTCGTGGCCAGGACGGAGTTGTTGCCGTGCGCGATGTTGGCGAACGGCCCTCCGTGCACGAAGGCGGGTTGGCCTTCCAGCGTCTGCACGAGATTCGGCTTGATGGCCTGGGCCAAAATGGCCGCCATGGCGTTGACGGCGCCCAAGTCCCGGGCGAACACGGGCTTCCCGTCGTACGTCCGGCCCACGTAGATGCGGCCGAGCCGTTCCTTGAGGTCCTCGATGCTCTCCGCGAGGCACAAGATGGCCATGACTTCCGACGCCACGGTGATGTCAAAGCGCGTCTCCCGCGGCACGCCGTGGGCCGTTCCCCCCAGGCCGACGACGATGTGCCGCAGCTGGCGGTCATTGACGTCGAGGACCCGGGGCCAGACGACGGTGCGCGGGTCGATGCCCAGCTCGTTGCCGTGATAAATGTGATTGTCGATCATGGCCGCCAGGAGGTTGTGGGCGGCGCCCACCGCGTGGATGTCGCCGGTGAAATGCAAGTTGATTTCCGCTTCCGGGACGATGCGGGCGCGCCCGCCGCCGGTCGCCCCACCCTTGATGCCGAAAACCGGCCCCATCGACGGCTCGCGCAACGCGACGGCCGCCCGCTTGCCCAGCACGCCCAGCGCCTGCGTGAGGCCGATGGCGATGGTGGTTTTCCCTTCGCCCGCGGGCGTGGCCGTGATGGCCGTCGTGTAAATCAGCTTGCCGTTGGGCCGATCCTTTAACCGCTCCAGCGCGCGCAGGCTCACCTTAGCCATCCAGCGGCCGTACGGCTCCACTTCCTCCGGGAAGAACCCGGCGGCCGCGGCGATTTCCTCGATGGGCCGCATCGTCGTCGTGACCGGGCCCGCCATCGTGCGCGCATCGTTCATGTCCCTCACTCCAGTCCGTGCCGGTTTCGTCCGTGCCCGTTTTGCTGCGTTTCCCGCGACTGCGCGGCGGGGTAAGCCGCGGCGTTGTCCCGCCCCGGCTGGAAGCTTCTTCGACGTTTCAAGGCGAAAACACCTGCTCGCTTTGGTCCTCATGAGCGCTACCGGGGCCTTGCTGTCGCAGTTTCCCGGCGCTCCGATAAGCAACCCCTGTGCAAAACTTCTCGCTTGCTACATCTTTGCTACAGTCAGAGCCCTAAGAAATAAGAGAGCCCTTCGCAAAGTGGCTTGCGAAGGGCTTTTGCGTGGTCGGGGCGACTGGATTCGAACCAGCGACCTCTACCACCCCAAGGTAGCGCGCTAACCAAGCTGCGCCACGCCCCGACGTTTACCGCGAATATTATGGTACTATAGTCTGCGGCGGAAATCAACCGCCGGCACCCAACTCGGCGCTTGCGAGCAGGGAGGAAGTGAATTGACGAACACCGTTCTCAACGTTGACTGCGTCGTAAAACGCTATCACCGGAAGACCGCCGTAGATTCGGTTTCGTTTTCCGTCGGGCGAGGGGAGATTCTCGGGTTTCTCGGGCCCAACGGCGCCGGTAAGACGACGACCTTGCGCATGATCATGGGCATCACCGCCCCTGACTCGGGCCGCATCACGTTCCATCTGGACGGCGTCGCCGAGTCGCGGCGCGTGCCGAAGCAGCGCGTCGGCTACCTGCCGGAAGAGCGCGGGTTGTATAAGGAAGCGCGCGTCATGGACGTCCTGGTCTTCTTGGGTTCCATCAAGGGGCTGTCCCGCGAGGAGGCGAGAAAGCGGGCGCGGGCGTGGCTGGATCGCTTCGGCTTGGGCGCCTACGCGAACGCCAAAGTACAAGAGCTCTCCAAGGGCATGGCCCAGAAAGTTCAGTTCATCGCAGCCGTCATCCACGAGCCGGACCTAGTCGTGTTGGACGAGCCCTTCTCGGGGTTGGACCCGGTGAATCAGGATCTGTTCCGGGCGGAAATCCGCGCTTTGGCGCGGCGGGGCGCGGCGGTGCTGCTGTCCAGCCACCAGATGAACATCGTCGAGGAGCTGTGCGACCGCATTTTCCTCATCAACAATGGTCGACGGGTCCTGTACGGCCCGCTGGTGGAGATTAAGGCCCAGTACGGGCTGCACCGGGTCAGCGCGCTGTTGTCGCGGCCCGACTGGCGCTTCAGCGCCCCGGATCTGATTGAGGACGAAGTCCGGGAAGGCGCGCGCTGGACATGCCTCCTGCGTCCGGGCGTCACGCCGGCTCAGCTAATGGCGCGGCTCCCGCAAGACGCACCCATCGAAGAAATCTCCATCGCCCGCATTTCGCTGCACGACATTTTCGTGCGGATGGTCTCCGAGAGGACGGTGGCGTAGCGTGGTGTGGCAGATCGTACGCTGGGAAGTCATGCGCCACCTGCGCAATAGGCAGTTCATCATTGGGTTGCTGCTGACGCCCCTCCTGTTCGTCGTGCTGGTCGCGCTGCCGGCTTTCACCGAGCGGCTCGAGGAGCCTAGACCAGTGACGTATGCCGTCGTGGACGAGTTGCAAGCCGTTCCGTATTTGCTCGGGGCGCTGGAAGGCTCGACGGTGACGCTGCAGGTAAAGGCGACCGCGGAAGAAGCGGCGCAGGCCGTCCGCTCCGGCGAGGCGGAAGGCTACTTCGTGCTGGACAAGCAGTTCGTGAGCACGGGCGTGCTGGCGGTTTACGTGCAGAAGCAGCGCATTCCGCCCGAAGCGTTGACCGACGCCATCGCGGGCCTGCTGCAGGCACTTCGTCTACAAGAACGGCAAGTCGCCGCGGACGTACTTGCCTACGTGTCCGCTCGGCCCGTGTTCGTGACGTCGGTGCTGGACGAGCCGGAGAGCGGCCCTCCGCTGCGGGCGTTGCCCATGGCCATCGCGTTTCTGGTCTTGCTGATGTACTTAATTCTGGCGTCGGGAAGCATGCTGCTGCAAAGCGCGCTGCAGGAAAAGCGCGACCGGATGAGCGAAATCGTGCTGTCCTCCGTCGACCCGGACCAGCTCATGATGGGGAAGATCGTGGGCCACTTCCTGCTGGGCGTCATCCAGATTGCGTTCTGGCTGACGGTCGGCTTGCCGTTGGCCCAGTTCGTCCTCGACCTGCCGGTGGCGGACTTCCTTGTGCTTGACAAGGCGCTGCTGCTGTCCGCATTCGCGCTGCTGGGCTACTTGTTCTACGCGGCGCTGTTTGTGGGCCTTGGGGCCACGATGGAGGACTTGCAAAGCGCTTCCAACTCGCAGGCCATCGTGTTCATGCTGCCGCTGATGCCGTTCTTTTTCCTCCCGCCGGTCGTCGAGAACCCGGAAGGCGTCATCGCCAAGGTGCTGTCGCTGTTTCCCGTGAGCATGCCGGTCATCGCGAGCGTGCGGGTCGGCATGGAAGCGATGGCCCCGTGGGAAATCGCCGCGGCGGTGACCATCATGCTGCTTTCCACGTGGCTGATCGCTAAAGCCGCCTCCCGGTTGTTCCGCACGGGTATGCTGATGTACGGCAAGTCGGCGTCATGGCGGGAAATTTGGCGCTGGCTGCGCTACCCCGACTGAACGACGCCAGCCGGTATGTTCCCGGACGCGTCCCGGCAAACTAGAAAGGGGCTTCGAGAAGTTCAAATACAGGGCGGTTTCCACGGAAGGAAGCCGAAAGGCACAGTTTCCTCTTCTCGAAGCCTCTTTTTCTTTTTTCGGCGCGGGCCGGCCGCCGGCGCATCCCCCAGGCGGCACCTAGACCATGGTCCGGCTCCGGAAGGACAGGACAGGTCCCGTGCGGAATAGTTGTCACATGGTTCACCGGAAAAGCGCCCATCCCGCCATAGCAGCGTTGCTGGTTCTCCTGGCGTTTTCTTTCCTAACGGGATTCAAGGCGCGGGCGGCCGCGCTCGTCGCGGAAGCGGACTTGCCGGCGCCGGCGGCGGCGTTCGCCGTCGCGGACACGACCGCTTCGGGACAGTATGAACTGGTCGCGGCAGGCGCGGACGGCATCTACGTCCTCGCGCCCGCGGACGACGCGCTGTCGGCCTGGGTCGTTGTAGCCCACATACCGCCGTTGCCCGCGCCGGCCACTGCAGTGGCGGTAGCGGACTTTATCGGCGACGGCGTTCCCTCCATTGCTGTCGGCACCGCGCAAGCCGGCGCCATCTACCTTCTGCGCTGGACCGGATCGGACTGGGTGGTGGCCGCCCAAACCGGCTACTTGTGGTCCGCGGTGGAGATGCTCGCGGCCGCGGACCTGTCCGGCGACGGCCGGCCTGAGCTGGTCGCGAGAGACGCGGGCGGCGGCGTGACCGTATTCACGTGGAATGCGGCGCAGCGGACGCTCTCGGCGGTCTGGCAATGGCCTCGCAGTTGGGGCCGCGCGGTGGCGGTGTCCATCGCCGCGCTGCCCGGCACGGCCCAACCGGTGCTGATCGTCGCCGACGAACAGGGACGCGTCAGCGTATGGGCGTGGCCGCTGGTGGAACCCGCCAGCCAGGCGTTCGTATGGGGAACGCCTACCGCCCTGACCGTGGCCGATGTGCTGGGCACAGGGCCGCAGGTGATCGTGTCGACGACAGAGCAGTTGCTGTACCGGTTTGCATGGGACGGCAGCCGGCTCGTGCAAGACGCGACGCCGATCAGCGATGCGCAGCTGCCGTTTTCGTTCATGACGCGCTGGCGCTGGCCAGGCGACACCGTCGACGGGCTGCTGGCGCACAACGGCGGGGGACTGGGCGTCTGGCGCGTGCGGGCCGGATCGCTGGCGCGAGCGGACGAAGGCTGGAGCAATCCGCCTTTGGCGGCCGCTGAATGGCCGGATAGCGACAAGTTCATCCTCCTGGAGCGAACCCAAGCGGACGGCGGCACGCTGCGCGCGTGGGCGCGCCGTCCATCAGGGTACTTCCAGTTGGTGGTCGATGGCCGCACCGTGGCGCTGCAGGACCCGCCCCGGCTGGAGCAAGGCCAGGTTATGCTGTCGGCCCGGGATTGGGCGGCCGCCTTGGGACTGCAGCTGTATTGGGATTCGTCCGCGCAGCGGCTGACGGTGACGGGACGGCAAACGTACGTGGTGCTGACCATCGGCGAGCGGCTCGTGACGTCGCCGGCGGGCATCCGGGCGGCGTCCGCGGCGCCTGTTCTCCAAGACGGCCGCACATACGTTCCGTTGGAGTTTCCCACCTGGTTCGGCGCCGCGTACGAGTGGGACGCCCGGCGGCGGCTGCTGATCGTGACGACTGACCCGTAGGGCGCGGGAGAAGCTCGGCAGGGAAGAACCGCCGCGATCAAGAAGAAGGTTGACGCGGGCATGCGGAAGAGCACAGCGGCGGCCACGTTGGAGGCCGCGCGGCGATAGAGTCAAGTTTGCGGCACAGAATAGGAGGGGCCGGATTGAGGCAATACGAGACAAGCCGGATTCGGAACGTCGCGCTCGTCGGCCACGGCGGCTGCGGGAAGACACAGCTGACCGAAGCGATGCTGTACGCCACGGGCGCGCTGGCTCGCATGGGCAAAGTGGACGACGGCAACACGGTCAGCGACTGGGACCCCGAGGAAGCGAAACGGCAGCTGAGCATTCACACGTCGCTGGTTCCGTGCGAGTGGAAAGAGCATAAGGTCAACGTGCTGGACACGCCGGGCTACTTCGACTTCGTCGGCGAAGTGCGAAGCGCCCTTTACGCAGCGGACGCGGTGGTGTGCGTTGTGTGCGCCGCGTCGGGCGTTGAAGTCGGCACCGAGCAGGCATGGGCGATGGCGGAAGAGCGAGGCCTTGCCCGTGCCTTTTTTGTTAACAAGATGGATCGTGAAAACGCTTCGTTCGAACGCACGCTGGACCAGCTGCGCAACACGTTCGGGGCTGAGCTGGCCGTGCTGCAGCTGCCCATCGGGCAAGCCGACAGCTTCCGCGGCTGGATTGACTTGCTGACCATGGAAGCGTACGTCAAGGACGGCGCGGGCGTCAAGAAGGCGGCCATCCCCAGCGAACTCGCCGACGCGGCCGAGCAGTACCGCGCTCAGCTGGTGGAAGCGATCGCGGCGACGGACGACGAGCTGACGCTGCTGTTCCTGGAAGATCAGGAAATCCCGGCGGAGCAGCTGCGGGCCGCCTTGGCTTCGGCGGTGCGGCGAGGCCTTTTGGTGCCGGTCTGGCTCGGCTCGGCCCTGCAAGGCATCGGAACCGACGCGCTGCTGGATGGCATCGTCGAATACTTGCCTTCACCGGCGGAAGGAGCGCGCTACGAAGCCGTCGACGAGCGGACCGGTGAGCGCCTGACGCTCACGGCTGACCCGGAGGGGCCGCTGGCGGCGCTGGTCTTCAAGACCATATCGGACCCGTACGTGGGGCGGCTCACTCTGTTCCGCGTCGTGTCGGGCACCCTCACCGCCGGAGACGGGTCGATTCGCAACGTCGACAAGGACAAAGACGAGCGCCTCGCGCAACTGTTCGTGCTGCGCGGGAAGGAGCAGGTTCCCGTTTCCGCCTTGTCGGCGGGCGACCTGGGCGCGGTGGCCAAGCTGCAGGTGACGACGACGGGCGACACGCTCAGCCGCAAGGATCGTCCTGTCCGCTGCGAGCGTCCTGTGTTCCCCAAGCCCGTGCTCACCATGGCGCTGGTTCCTAAGGCGAAAGGGGACGAGGACCGTATTGCCGCTGGGCTTGCCCGTATCCAGGACGAGGACGTGACGTTTGAAACGGCCAAGAACCCCGAGACGGGCGAGCTGCTCATTTCCGGCATGGGCGAGATGCAGCTGGAGATCGTCACCAGCCGCCTGAAGACTCAGTTCGGCGTCGAGGTGGAGCTGGTTCCGCCGCGGATCCCCTACCGGGAGACGATCCGGGCGAAAGTCCAGCAAGAAGGCAAGCACAAGAAGCAGACCGGCGGGCGCGGCCAGTACGGCCACGTCTTCCTCGAGCTGGAGCCGCTGCCGCCGGGCGGCGGGTTCGAGTTCGTCGACAAGATTTTCGGCGGCGCCGTCCCGAAGCAGTACATCCCGGCGGTCCAGAAAGGCGTCGAGGAAACGATGGCCGAGGGCGTGCTGGCGGGCTACCCGGTCGTGGACGTGCGCGTCACGCTGTACGACGGGTCGTACCACAGCGTGGACTCGTCCGAACTCGCCTTCAAGATCGCGGCGTCCATGGCCTTTAAGGAAGGCTTCATGAAAGCCAAGCCCGTCTTGCTGGAGCCCATCCTGTACGTGGAAGTGGTGGTGCCCGAGCGCTTCATGGGCGACGTCATCGCCGACCTCAACAAGAAGCGCGGGCGCATCCTCGGCATGGACCGGCAGGACGGCAACCAAGTCATCCGCGCCCATGTGCCCATGGCCGAAATGACCCGTTACGCCATGGACTTGCGGTCCATCACGCAAGGGCGCGGGACGTTCCGGACCGAGCTGGACCATTACGAGGAACTACCCGAGCAGCTGGCGGCGGCGATTATCGCCCAGGCGGCCGCGTCGCGAGGTGCTTCGTAACCGCCCGCCGGCCAACATCGACCAGCGGCGGCGCAGGGGCCGGGCTCGCGCATACCGGCTGGATGGCGTGCATACGTTGTCCTAGACTGTGATGCGAGGGAGGGGGCAGCGATGCCCAATCCGCCGAAGCGCAACGCCCGGCCCGCCGACGGCGGGGGAGGAGCCTCCGGAAAGCCGTTTCGCGCGACCGTCGTGCTGCAGGGCGTCGGTTTCGCGCTGGCGGCATCGCTGGCCGCCTCGCTCGTCCTCGGCCTGTTCATCGCCTGGACCCCGGCATGGGACGCGCCGGACGCGCTGCTGAAAATCCTGAACGTGCTGGCGGTTGTCGGCGGCGGCGTATACGCGGGCCGCAAGGCCCGCCGCCTGGGGTGGCTGCACGGCGCCCTGGCCGGTCTGGTCTACCTCTTGCTGGTGACCTGGATGGTGACCCCGCACTTCAGCTGGGCGCAGCTGGGCAGCGCCGCCTGGCTGCGCGACGCCTTGCTCGCCTGCGGCGCGGGCGCGCTGGGCGGGATCCTCGGCGTCGCGTCGTAGCCGGCGTTAACGGGCCCGCGGCGCACTCTGGAAATTGACTTTGCGGTGCGTGCCGTCGCAGAAAGGCTTGTTTTCCGACTGGCCGCAACGGCAAAGGGAGAACGTTTCTGCCGTTGCGAAGACGTTGCCTTCCGCGTCCTCCAAGATTACCGGGCCCGTGACGCGCAGGGGCCCGTTGTCGCGCACCGTAATCCGCACTTCAGCCACGGCCATTCCCCCTAGTGACGGCCCGGCGCTCGAAAGTGCAAGAAAATCCCGATCAAGCCCAGCGCCAGCCCCAACACGTTCGCCCCGTAAGAAAGGAAGCCCAGCCAAAACGTGGGCGCGATGATGTCCAGCACCATCAGCATCGGCGCGATCCACGCGAATAGGAGCAGCGCGAAACCGATGTAGATGAGTTTACGCGGTTCGTTCAGCATGGCCCTCCGCGTACAGCCAGCACGCGACGAGGTGATGCGGCCCTCGTTCAAAGTGCGGCGGCTCCTGCACCTCACACAGTCCTTTTATGGCCATGGGGCAGCGCGGGTGAAAACGGCAGCCCGCGGGAGGATTCATCAAGCTGGGCGGCTCGCCGCCCGGCACCTCTCGGAACCGGTCTACGTTATCCGGATCGGGATCCGGGATGGCGTTCATCAGCGCCCGCGCGTACGGGTGGCTGGGGTCAGCCAGCAAGTCCTTGGTGCGGGCCTTTTCGATGAGCTTCGCGCCGTACATGACGAAGATCCTGTCGGAGAAGTACCGCACCGTCGACAGGTCATGCGTGATGTAGATGATGCTGATATTGTACTGCTTTTGCAGGCTGCCCAGCAGCTGCATGATTTCGACGCGCACCGAAGCGTCCAGCATCGAAACCGGCTCGTCGGCCACAATGAGCTTCGGCTGCAGGATTATGGCGCGCGCAATGACGAGCCGCTGCTGCTGGCCGCCGCTGAGCTGGTGCGGATACTTGACCAGGTAGTCATCGACGGGTACCAGGCGCACGTCTTCCAGCGCCTTCCGGATGCGTCGCTCGCGCTCTTTCGGATCTTTGACCCCGTTGATGATGAGCGGCTCTTCCAAGATGCGGCGCACGTTCATAAAGGGCGGCAGGGCGCCGTAGGGGTCCTGCTGCACGAACCCCACTTGTCGCCGGTACCAGCGCAAGGCTTCGGGATCCTTGCCGTCGATGACCCGGCCGTCAAACACGATCCGCCCCTTGGTCGGCCCATACAATCCCAGAATGGTGCGGGCCAGCGTCGACTTCCCGCAGCCGCTTTCGCCGACCACCGTCACGGCTTCGCCGCGGGCCAGCTGGAAATCGACGCCGTCCACCGCCCGCACCTGGCCCACGGGGAAGAGGCCGAACCGCCTGATGTCAAACCACTTGTACAACCCCTCGACCGACAGCAAGATGTCTTCCGGCTTGGTGCCTTCGGGAAGGGTCTTGTCCGTCACTTGCACCGTCGTCTGGTTGTTCATCGCTTATCTCGCACCCCACTACGCGTACAGCCAGCACTTGACCCGGCAGCCGTCTACTACGGTCATCGGCGGCTCCTGCGAGCACTTTTCGAACCGCGCCGGACAGCGCTCCGCAAAGCGGCAGCCGGTGGGCGGATTGATCAAGCTCGGCGGCGAGCCGGGGATGTGCTGCAGCTCTTTGTCTTGTTTCAGCGACGGGACGCTGGCCATCAGCATCTTCGAGTACGGATGCAGCGGCGCCGTGTAGAACCGCCGGGCCGGCGACTGTTCGACAATCTGCCCGGCGTACATCACCGCCACGTCGTCGGCCAAGTCGCTGGCCGTCGCGATGTCGTGGGTGATGAGGATAAACGTCATGTCCGTCGCCTTCTTCAGCCGCTTGAGGACGTTCATCAAGTTGGCCTGCGTCAGCACGTCCAGGGCAGACGTAGGCTCGTCCATGACGATCAGGTCCGGGTTGGTCACGAGCGCCATAGCGATGGCCGCCCGCTGGCGCATGCCGCCGCTCAGCTCGAACGGATAGCGCGTCATGAAGTCCGTGGGCAGGCCGACCAGCGAGAACACTTCGGCGACGCGCTCGTAAGCCTTCTCCTTGCTGTCCACCTTGCCGTGGGTCAGCAGCGGCTCGGCGACCTGATCTTGCACGCGCATGACCGGGTTCAGCGAGTTCTGCGCGGCCTGCGGCACCAGCGCGGCTCGCACCCACCGCACTTGGCGGCGGAACTTCTCGTCGCTGAGCTTCATGATGTCGACGTCGCCCAAATAAATGCTGCCTTCATACCGCAGCACGTTGCGAGGCAAGAGCCGCAGGATCGCTTTCGCCAAAGAGCTCTTCCCCGAGCCGGACTCTCCCACGACCACCAAGGTGCGCCCGCGGGCTTGGGAGAACGTCACGCCGTCGACGGCTTGCACCGTACCAACCCGCGTTTTGAAGTACAGCTTCAGGTTCTCGACGCGTAGAAAACCGTTGGCCATCCCGTTCTGCATCGTTTCACAAGCTCCTCAGCCTCGGGTTGAAGACGCGGTCCAGCGCGAAGCCCAGCAGAGCAAAGCCCATGCCGGCGAAGACAAGCAGCAGCGAAGGCGCCAGGACCCAGTAATAGTAGCCGTTGTGCAACGCACCTTGCGCCTCGGCCTCGGACAGCACCTTGCCCCAGGTCGGCAGCAGCGGGTCGCCAAGTCCGAGGACCGAGATCGTAGCCTCGAAGAACACAAAGGCAGGCACGAGGTTGACAAACGTGGGCACCAACACCGGCAAAATGCGCGGCATCATGTATTGCAAGATGATGCGCATATTGCTGGCGCCGTACGCTTTCGCCGCCTCGATGTACGGCGACTCCTTCACTTGCAGGAACATCGCCCGGTACGACTTGATGCTGCCGCTGAATATGCCGAGCGCCACCCAGATAGCCGTCAGGAGCAGCAGGCTCCGGTCCACGAGCGTGCCCACCATAATAAGTAGCGGAAACGCGGGCAGCATCATGTTTATCTCGGTGATGCGCTGAATGAGGTTGTCCACCCAGCCGCCGAACCAGGTGCCGATGGCGGCGATGGCCATGGTCGTCACGGTCGCGCCGATCGCGCCCATCAAGCCCATGGCCAGCGCGATGGGCGTACCCCACAGCAGCGCTATCGTCAAGTCGCGCCGCCGGTGGTCCGTGCCCGCGAGGCCGTGCAGCTGCCCGTAAACGACCAGGCGCACGTCCAGCTCGGCGTCGGCATCGAAAAGAACGGCCTCCGCGACCAGTTCGTACCGCCCCTTGAGCGGCACCAGCTTGTCGGAGTTCGGATCCGCGAACAACCCGATGCGCGCCGGCTGTCCGCCCAAACGCCGGGTCAGCCGGGAATCCTGGTCAAGCCGGAACGACTCCGAAGAGCGGAGGTTGGCGTCGACCAACGGGATCTCGCGGCCGTCGGGCGTAATCCACTTCATGGACAAGAACGGCCGCGCCGTGGTGTTGGATACCGTCGTAAACACGTTGACTTCCGTCGGGAAGTCGTCGTACGTGAAATCGAACGGGAACGACACGCGGACTTCCCACATGCCCGGCGCCACTTCTTCCACCGTGCGGCTTTCGGGCAGCTTGCGGGTATCGAAATCCATGGTGACCGGCTTGTTGATGCCGGGGAAGAGATTCAGCCACGCCGGGGCTGCATTGCGCGGCGTATACTGCCACGTGTCGCCGGTCCCGCGCCACAGGTCGATGGCCTGGCTCAAGGGCATCGTGGCCATGGCGTAAATCGCCAGGCCGACAAGCATGAGAATGAAGAACATCCCCAGCACAGCCGAAGGATACTGGCTCAACTGTTTTATCGTCGCCGCGAAGCGGCTCATTGACCCTGACCCTCCGTTCCGCCAACCTTGACGCGCGGGTCCACGATGGCGTAGACGATGTCAAGAATTAGGACGGTGATGGCCAGCAAATACGCATAAATGATGGTGTTGGCCACGATGACGGGCGTATCCGGCAGCCGCGACGCGGTCCAGAACAGCTGCCCGAGGCCGGGCCAGTTGAACACCGTCTCCAGCGTGACGCTGCCCGTCCAGAGAGTGATCAGGGTCAGCGCCAGGTTGGTCACGATCGGCGGAAGCGTCGGCCGCAAGATATAGCGCCGCTCGATGGCCCGATCCGGTAACCCTTTGGCCTTGGCCATCTCCACGTAGTCTTCGCTCGAATAGATCAAGAAGAAAGTCCGCTGAGCGAACGTCGCGGCAAAAATGTTACTGATGAACACCGCGCTGACGGGCAAGATCAGATGTTCAAGCACGCTCAGGAAGTACTCCCACTTGTTCGCCGGCGGCGGCGTCTTGACCATGCCCCCGAAAGGCAGCCAGCCGAGCACAGCGGCAAAGATAAGAATGAGAAAAATGCCGTAGAACCATGCGGGTGCCGCCGACGACGGCGCCAGCGCCACGACGATGCGGTCAAGCAGGCTTCCGTAGCCGCGCGACAGCGCCAAGCCCACGAACAGCGCCGCGAAGAACGTCAGCAAAGAACCGGAGGCTTGCAAGAGCAACGTGGGTCCAAGGCGGTCCAACAAAATATGCTGCACTTGCCGCGAACCGCGGTCGCTGGTCAGCTGCTCCGCATAGCCCAAGTTCAGCGTCAGGCCGTTCCACAAGTAGCGGAAGCTGCGGATAAAAAACGGCTGATCCAGCTTCAAAGCCTGAATCTGGACTTGAACCATTTCCTCGATGAGTTGGCGCTTTTGCTCGCCGCTCAGATTGCGGAACTGCTCGGCCTGGTAGACGAACATGCTGACGCCCTCGCGAATCGCGGCGATGCGCATCTGGTCCACGTAGCCGCCCATGTTCGCGATAAGAATGGTCAAGTAGACGGCGATAACGACGGCGACCCCGATCGCCACGATTCGCGTGCCCGTGTACTGCAACACGCGCACGAGGGCGGAAGTTTTCGCGCGCCTGCGCGCAACCGCCGGAGCTCCGAGGCTAGGCGCCGGAACGTTGGTGACCGCCATAGCCATCCTCCTTCAAACAACAAGTCGCAAATAAGAAAAAGGGGACGACAGGGACGCGCGGCCGACGCGCGCCCCTGTCATCCTCATATGCCCACGCCCGCTACGGAGTAACGATGAAGCTCACCGTCTCCATCGTGGGCTTGGCCACCGGAATCGGCACCACGACGCCCGCCAGCTGGGTAGCGCCCACGGGCAGCCGGGCCGTCTGCTCCGGCGTCAACACGACCTCGTACAGGCCGTCAGCCACTAGCTGGGCCTTGCCGGACAGCGCCACTTCGCCGGCCGAGCTGATCAGGACGAACGAAACATCCGAGATCAGGTCAGCCGGGTACGGTTCGCCGTCGAAGGTGACCCAGAGGTCAAACCGGGCCGTCTGGCCGCGAGTCACGCGAGCCGGACCTTCGACCGACAGTTCGGCGTACATCGGATCGGCGAAGATGCTCCACCGATCCGCCGGGTCCGGATAGTTCTCGTACCGCCGCAACACCAAGCTGCCCTCGACCGGGTGCACGGAGGCCAGGTAGAAAGCGCCCGTGCCGATCCAGAAGTGGCCGTACTGCTCGTACCAGCGGGTCAGGTTCGCGTAGCGCTGGGCGGCCTCTTCAGGCGAAATGAACTGGCTCAGCGTCGGCGCGAACGGGATGTAGTTCGTCGCCCGCGCGTTGTCCAGGTGCCGCTTGAGGATGTCCAGCGACGGACCCGAGATCATGCTCAGCCACTCGACGTCCAGCAACGACGCCTTGGCGGCCGACATGGCCCCCTCGCGGTTGGCCTCGGCGAGGAACAGCAGGGTCACCGTGTGCCACGGCGTCGGGCCATACGTGTACTGCGGCCACCACGTG
The DNA here is from genome assembly GCA_017577945.1 of Bacillota bacterium. Classification (NCBI taxonomy): domain Bacteria; kingdom Bacillati; phylum Bacillota; species Bacillota bacterium. The sequence continues at coordinate 309,763 of PKQS01000009.1, read as the reverse complement.
CTGATGCTCCACTCAGCGTCCAGATAGTAGGAATCGGAGTACGTCTCAATGACCAGCGGGTTCGTCGAGACGATGCGCACGCCCTTGTGCACGCTCATCGACGAGTTGTACTCCGGGACGTACGACTGGTCGTAGAGCGGGCTTTCGGGCTTTGCGCGGTCATGCCACCAAATCATACCGAACACGAAGTCGCCCAACGAAATCGGGCTGCCGTCGTGCCACTTGATCTTCTCGAACAGATCCGCCGGGTAGTAAACGACGCTCTTGGCCAGCGCCGTCAAGCCCTCGGGATACTTCTCGCCGACGGTGATGAAGCGCTGCTCGACGGGATCCCAGTCGATCCAGGCGTCCTCCGGCACGACGATCTCGTCGACGAAGTACAGGTCAACCCAATCCAGCGTCTTGCCGACCGGCAATCCCTTCTTCACGAACAGCTCAGCCCGCTCGACCCGGCGCGGATAATACAGGCCCGTGTACGGGTCGGGCAGGATGCCGGACTCGGCCGTGCCGCGCTGCGGCATGGAGTCGAACACCCAGTTGGAGCCGGCGATCGGGTTCCAAGGCTCGACAAGGAGATTCGGCATACCAATGGTCATGGAACCGCCGACCCGGTTCTCCCAGCGCAGCGTCAGCGGCCACAGCCACGAGCCCTGCACGGAAGCGGCCATGTCAGCGGCCACCTGAACGCCGATGCGCCGCGGCGTGAAGGACAACCGGTCGACGATCCAAATCCGGTTGGAGTCTTCCAGCGCCAGCTCCCAAGCCCGGGTGAACAGCTGCTCGCGTTCCTCCAGCGAAGTGAACACGTTGTTCTCCAGCCGGCGCGCGATCTCCCGGAACTCCTCCGGCGGGTTCAAAGCTTCCCACAGCGGCGACGCCTGGCCCTGCGGCATGTAGAATTGTGTAAAGTTGTAGCTCGTGTCACGCAGGATGGCCGTGGAGATCCAGCCGCCCGTGTAAATGTGCATCAGACCCAGGGACGGATCGGCCTGGATCCAAAGCGGCGACGCCTCGGCGGCCGTCCGGTACAGACGCTGCGTCACGAAGCCGATGCCCTCGAGCAGGTCGGCGACATAGTCGCCCAAAGCGCGGCGCTCGTCCTCGACGCGGATTAGGACGATGATCTCCACCGGCTGGCCCTTGTAGTGCCAGATGCCGTTAACCTTCGTCGCGCCGAGCTTCTCCATCTCTTCCGTGATGATCTGCTCGGCCAGCTGCGGGTTGTGCGCGTACTTGAGCTCCAGCTCAATTGCCTTCGCGGCGTACCGCGCATAGTCCGGGAACGCGGAGTTGGTGGCGAACAGCTTCGGCACCGCCATGCCGCCGTAGATCTCGTTGGCGACATACTCGCGGTCGACCAGCATGTTCATCGCTTCACGGATGCGCGGAACCGAGAACGGGTTCAGGCGGCCGTCCTGGAACTCCGGCCCGTATGGGTTGAACGTAAGCTCGGTGTACGAGCCAAACGACTGGTTGTAGGTGAGAAAAGGAGACGCCTGCACCCGCTGGAACAGGGCAGTGTTGCTGATCGTGTCGGCATAGAGGTGAATGTCGCCGACCTCGAGCCGCGTAATGGCCTGGGATTGGTTCGGTTCGCGAACGAAGATGACTTCGTCCAGCCAGGCGCCCGTACGCGTCTGCGCGCCCGCCATGGCGGACACCGCCAGGACCAGCATGAGCGCAAGCACTGGCGACCATCGCCACAGATTACGCAAGAACAACACCTCCAGTGAAAGGAATAATTGGTGTAATTCCCATTCCCGACGACAAACCGACAACATTGGCAACGTTTTGCGTCCGCCAAACCTTGAAGCTTGCTTCACTCCCACCCCCATTCCGAAATCGTTGGTGTGTGCAGACAGGGCGAAACTTAAACCGTTTATTCTGCGGACTGGCAGGAATTCCTGCTGTTGGTGGTAGAAAGTATCGACGCAAAAGAAATGCTCACATCAATTGGCAGGAAATGCACACAGGGGACAAAAGATGATAGCTTTCGGCGATAGGGAGTCTTCAAAAAAGGCTCTTGATGGGGAAGGAAGCAAGAAGGAACGGGTGGTGCGGCTGGCGCAGGCGGACCCGTTCCTCAGCGTGGAGGAGATCGCCCGCCTGGTCGGCACGACGTCGCGCTACGTGCGCACGACGCTGTCGGAAGCCGGCATCACCCTCACGGACCTGCGCCGCCGGTTCGCCGACGACATGCGCCGGCGCCTCGCGGCAGCCAAGCCCCGGGACGAGTACTTCCCGGCGTCCACCAACGCCGCGGCCCAACCCGAACACGGCCGGTCCCGCGAAGAAACCGGCTACATTCGTGTTGCTCAACTCGTGGACGCGGAAACGGCCGCTCTGCTGGGGCAGCAGCCTGACGCGCCGCTGCTGGAAGTTTGCCGCGTTCGGTTCGTCAACGGGCAGCCGCTGTACGTCAACCAGCTGGTGACGACGGAGCGGCTGGCGGTCAGCGAGAAGCTGCTGCTGGAGGAAGGGCCCCTGCATGCGCTGCTCGAGCGGGTCAGCTCGGGCGCGGTTCAGCCGGTGACGGAACGGCGCATGGTCGACATCGTCCCCGCCGGGCCGTTTTTCGCCGAATTACTCCGTGTCCAGCCCGGGCACCCGCTGCTGCGTTCCGGCACCGTCGTCGCCGTGGCCCCGGGCAGCGCGCCTCTCGCCGTGGAATTCAACTACTTCGACGCCATGCGCGTGCGGCTTGAGCTGGAGAGCGCGCCGCGTCGCGCCCTGCGCGTCGTCGAGCGCGACGGCGGCGTACAACCCGTCGTCCCCTAAACTGCCTGCGACAACGCTCTATGAGACGAGTCGGGTGATTAACGAACAGCGGTCCGCCGCGCCTTGGCGCGATGGACCGCTGTTCTGGCAGGGGAGACAGGACTCGAACCTGCAACCCCCGGTTTTGGAGACCGGTGCTCTGCCGATTGAGCTACTCCCCTAAGCAAATGCTACTATACCACGCCGGCCGTCGTCCGTCAAGCGGCCGGAATCCCCGCAGCCTTCGTCTCGTTTGAAATGTCGCAACGCCGCGCCCCGCCCGGGCAGTATCCCGCGAGCGAAGTGGCTTTTGTCCTCAAGGAAGTCGTCGCCGGCCTTCCGAAATATTTGCCTTAGGGTGGGGCATGCTCCCACCTGGGAAGGAGTTGTGCTCCGATGGCAGCGTACGAAGTGCTAGGAAAAGTCCCGGTGGGCGTCTCCAATCGCCACGTGCATCTTTCGCAAGAAGCGCTGGAGCGCCTGTTCGGGCCTGGATACCAGCTGACGAAAATGAAGGATTTGTCGCAGCCGGGCCAGTTTGCCGCCGTGGAAACGGTGACGCTGGTGGGGCCCAAGCGGACGATGGAAGGTGTGCGCATCCTGGGCCCGGCCCGGTCGCTGACGCAAGTGGAGATTTCCCGAACCGACGGCTTTTTCCTCGGCGTGCACCCGCCGGTGCGGCTGTCAGGCGACATCAAAGGCACGCCGGGGATTACCATCGTCGGCCCGAAAGGGCAAATCACGATTGAAGAAGGCGTCATCGTCGCTGCCCGCCACATCCACATGACGCCGGCCGACGCGGCGCGGTTCGGCGTCAAGGACGGAGAACTGGTGTCCGTCATCGCCGACACGGGCCGTCCTGTCATTTTCCGCGACGTCGTGATCCGCGTCCGCGATGACTTTGCGCTGGATTTCCACATTGACATCGACGAGGCGAACGCGGCCTTCCTCAACACGGGCGACGTGGCGACGGTGGTGCGGCAAAAGCCGCTGATGTAAGGGATGGCACTGCGCATACCCCGGCACGTGTTGTCGATCTGCGCGACGTTGCGCGGCGCAGGCTACGAGGCGTACGTGGTGGGCGGGGGCGTGCGGGACGCGTTGCTGGGCCGGGATCCGCAAGACTGGGACGTGGCCACCAACGCGCCGCCTTGGCGCGTGCAAGAGCTGTTTCCGCAGACGGCGCCGACGGGCCTGCGGTTCGGCACCGTTACGGTTCTCCCGGAAGAGGGCCGGGCCGTGGAGGTGACGACGTTCCGCGGCGAAAGCGGCTACGTCGACGGCCGGCGGCCGACAGCCGTACAGTTCGTCGGGAGCATTGAGGAAGATTTAATCCGCCGGGACTTCACCATCAACGCCATCGCGTACGACCCGCTGCGCGACGCGATCGTGGATCCCCACGACGGCCAAGCGGACCTCGCCGCGCGGCGAATCCGTGCGGTGGGCAATCCCGACGAGCGTTTCCGGGAAGACGGTTTGCGGCTGCTGCGGGCCGTGCGCCTGGCGGTGGAACTCGGTTTCGACCTCGAGCCCGAGACCGCCGCCGCGGTTCGGCGGCACGGCGCCATGCTGGAGAAAGTCAGCCGCGAGCGCATCGGTCAGGAGTGGCGCCGCATCTTGCTGGCCCCGCAGGCGGGACGGGGACTGGCGCTCCTGTACGAACTGGAGCTGCTTTCCTTCGTGCTGCCCGGCGCGCCGGCAGGAGGGGGCGCCAAGGCGCTCGTCGCCCGCACGGCCAAGGCCCTCAATCTGGCTCCGGAGTGCGGTTTCGCCGCCAAGACGGCCATCGTGCTCTCCGGGCTGGCCAGCTCCGACCTCGACCAGCGCTGGCTCGCGGCCCTCGTCTATTCGAAAGTCGAAGCCCGAGCCGCGCAGCATTTGGCCGACTGCCTGCGGGCGTTCAACCCCGCAGCCCTGAGAGACGACGCCTCCCTACGGCGCTTCCTGCACCGCCTGGGCCGGCCGAGCATTGAGCCGTTCTTTTGCGCCGCCTGCGCGCTGCAGCCCACGGAGGACATCCGGCAAATCAGCCGGCGAGCGCTCGAGATCGCAGCGCGCGGCGACGCCTTGGCCATCCATGAGCTAGCCGTCGACGGCCACGACGTCCGGCGGGCTCTGCCGGGCGCGCCCGGCCCTGCGATCGGGCAAGCGCTGCAACGCCTCCTCGAGCACGTGTTGCAATATCCCGAAGACAACAGCCGGGAGCGCCTGCTGGCGCTGCTGGCCGCATGGCGCGAACAGGTGCGTTAGGCTGGGCAAGGCCTCTAGGCCCCCACGCCCGGCGTTGCGCTTCAGGACACGCCCCTCGGGTTCTGCACCACGCGTCGGCCGGCCCGGCTCAGTACTCGAGCTTTTCGATTTGCGCCTTCAGCCGCTTGTTGACGACGTGGGTGTAGCGCTGGGTCGTGGCGATGGATTCGTGGCCCAGCAGTTCCTGGATGGAGCGCAAGTCCGCGTCGTGCTCCAGCAGCTGCGTCGCGACGGTGTGGCGCAGCTTGTGCGCGCTGACGGCGTCCCGCTGCAGTCCGGCCGCCTGCACGACCCGCTTCACCAGGTAATGCACGCCGTTGCGCGTGATGGCGTATCCCCACTGGTTGCGGAAGAAGCGGCGGGGCAGGGGGCACTTGGGGTTCACTTTTCGTTCGGGGAGGTAGCGCTGGAGCGCTTCCGCGAGCTCTGCCCGCATGGGCACGACGCGCTCTTTGGCGCCTTTGCCGTACAAGACGATGGATCCCGTCTCGAAGTCCACGTTCTGCACGTTGAGTTCCACGAGTTCGCTCAAGCGGCAGCCGGTGTAAAGAAACATGGAGAAAATGGCCACATCCCGCACAGGTTCGGGGCCGTACCGGGCGGCCGCGTCCAAAAGTCGCCTCGCTTCAGCGGCGGACAAGAACAAAGGCTGCTTTTTCGGCACCCGCGGCGGGCGCAGTTTCACGGTCGGATCATCGTCGATGAGGCCGTTGTCCACCAAGTAGCGGTAGAAGCCGCGCAATGCGCTGATTTTCCGGGCCCGGGTGACGTGGGCGTTGTCCCGGTCTTCCTGCAGGTAGCGGTTGAACTCCCGCAGGAAATAAATGTCCACCGACTCGGGCTCCACGCCGCGCTCGGCGCAGAAGCGGAAAAACACCCGCAAATCATGCAAGTACGCCTCGGCGGTGCGGACGGAAAAGCCCTTTTCGGTGATGAGGAAGTTGTAGTAATCTTGCACCCACGGATGGGGAAACCGGCCTCCGGTCACACCGACACCCCTTTAGGAACCCGCTTGAGCCCCAGGAGAACGCTATCCTGCTCGTGCGACCTTGCCCATGGACCTTGCGCGCCGGGCGCCGCGGCTGCCCGAGCCGCCACCGGTCAACGCTGCAGGGCAGAGGAGCGGGCGAGAACGAGCACGCCCCACAGCAGGCACACGGCGCCGACACCCAAGAAGCTGGCGCCGAAGCCCAGCGACTGCGTCGTCAAGCCTAGGACGAACGAGCCGATGCCCATGCCGACGTCCACGGCACTCTCCTGCAGGTGGAAGACGATGCCCGTGCGACCGGCGGAGACGTTGTCGGCCATAAACGTACCCAGGATGACGAGGTTTCCGGTAAAGCCGAAGCCGGCCAGCACGGCGCTGGCAAAGGCCGCCCACGGGGAACCGAACCAGGCCAGCGCCACCACACCCGCGCCGAAAAGGAAAAGCGTGGGCACCAGCACGCGCACGCGTCCGAACCGATCCGACAGCCCGCCAGCCACCAGTCCGCCCAGCATGCCGAAGGAAGACAGGGCGAAGAAATACAAAGAATGGTACGCGACGCCCAGCGCTTCGCTGTACAGCGGCACGAAGGTGACGATGGCGCCTTGCGACAGCGCCACGATGATGACCGTCAGCGCAGCAAACCGCGCCGGCGCCGGAACCAGTACTTCCCGCCAAGGCCGCAGCCAGCCGGCGCCGTTGGCTTCGGCCGCCGGGGATTTCGCCGCATCCGCCGCGTCCCTCGCCGCGTCCCCGGCTGCGTGGCCCCTCGCCGGGGCAGAGCGCCGCGGGTCATCGTTGGTCAGCAACCAACTGCAGACTATACCAACCAAACCCACGGCCGTGGACACGGCAAAGACGGCAGGGAAACCGTACGCATTGGCCAGCCAAATAGCTACAGGCGGCCCGGCGGCCGCGCCCAGCGACTTGAACACGCCGCTGAGGCCCAAGCCGGTGGCGCGTAGGGACGGTGGACTTAGGTCGACGGCCAGGGCGCTCAGCGCGCCCAGCAGCGCTGCGGGACCCACCGCCTGGAGTAACCGCATGAACACGACGGCCTCCACGGACGGAGCCAGCCAGAAGCCCAAGGGAGCCAAAGCGAATGCGACGGTGCCGATTAGGAGCACGAGGCGGCGGCCCCGCCGGTCCGTCAGCGGGCCAAAATAAAGCCGCAGCGCCACGGCGGTAAGCAAGCCGGCCGCTGACTGCAGTCCGGCGTGAAATCCCGTTCCGCCCAGCTCAACGACGTACAGCGGCAAGACGGTGAGTACGACGTACAAGTTGAACATGCCCGCGAAGCAGACGGCCATCAACAGCTTCATGTCGCGCCGGCCCGCGAGCATCGCTAAGTTGCTCAGTTTTGTTCGACCTCCGGCGGTCTTTATTCGTTGCGCGGAAGGGTGCAATCCTGCCGGGCGCATCGGGATCCGCTACTGTATTAAATGTACCTTTCGTTGAGTAGTTAGCGGCAAAAAGGCGGCTCCAAGGCTTACGCCGGGAGCGCCTTGCGCAGCTGGCGCAAATGGTACAACTCGTGATAGATGAGCCGGCGCAACACTTTGCGGGCCGACCAGCGCTCGCCGGATTCCGGGTCCGGTACCAGCGTGCGCGCTCGCTCTTCAGGGCTCAGGCTGCGCAGCCTGGCAGCGACGCGCGTCCTGATCCACGGGAGCCGTTTTTCGACGTCTTCCGGGTATTCGCCGTCGTCCGGGAACGGAAACGGCACGATGCAAGATATGTACCACCATTCCACGTTGGCTACGTGGCGGACGATTTCTTCTACGGTTCGCCGGCCGCCGCCCGGGCGCATCGACAGCTTGTCGGGCGGAAACTGGCGCAGCGTCGCCAGCAGCTCCCGGCGCGACGCCGCCAGCAGCCTGAGCGTCGCGTTGATCTCCTCGTCGGTGGCGGGTTGTGCATCCCATTGAAAAAATGCGGCCGTGTTTCCGTGCACAATGCTCTCGCCGACGAGCACCCGCTCCAAGATACGAACACCCGTTTGCCGGCCGTCGCCGGCGGCCCGCCGGACCGTCGGAATGTTCCAAATTTCAGGGATACCCCAGCGGGAAAGCCACGCGTCGTATTCCGCGGCAACCGCCGGGATTTCCCCGATCGCCTCCTCCTCGGAGGCCGCGAACACCACGCATCCCGGCCGTGTCGCCACCCACGCCTCGACTCGTCCCTCTTCGTCGACACCCAAAAGCACCGGCCAGCCGCTCGCTGACGCCGCCGTCTCCGTCACGAAATTCCCTCCTGAAATTCCCTCCTGCGCGCACGAATCTCGCGTAAGAGGCTGCGCTCAACCCAAGTTGAGAAATCACTTCAATAATATAATCGAAATTCTGACTCCGAGCAATTCCGTTTTCATGACGCAGCCGCCACGTTACCAGGCCAGCCCGCTCGCGTGGCGCGTGCCGTCAAAGCACCGGAACCTTCAGCACCTGGCCCGGCCTTACGACGGCGGTGGACAGGTCGTTGACGTCTCGAATCATATCCACCATCTTTCTCGCATCCACTTCCGGGCCGCTGTACCTGCGGGCAATCTGCCACAACGTGTCGCCTTCCTGCACGACGACCTCGATGTACTCCTCCGCCGGCGCCAGCGGCTGCGAGAATCCCTTAGACATCAGCGCGAACAGTGCCGCCACGGACACAAGCACAACGCCTTGCCAATACATGAACGGCCTCCGCCTGCGGCCGAATCCACCCGCGCCATGCATTGCCGCGACCTCCCGCTCATACGAACATATGTACTGTTGCTTCCACGATACACCGAACATGCGTTCCTGTCAAGGCTTCGCGCGCCCATGGCCGAACCTACGTTTGAATGGAACAAGTCACCGGTGGTATAATGAACCCAACCAAACACCCTTTTAGGCCGAAGGAGTGCGGACTGGTGCGGGACCTGACGCCGCGGCAGCGACAGATTCTGGAGTTCATCAAGCGCGAGGTGCAGCAACGGGGGTATCCGCCCTCGGTGCGGGAAATCGGGCAAGCCGTAGGCCTCAACTCGAGTTCGACGGTGCACGGCCACCTGGCCAAGCTGGAAGCGAAGGGCTACATCCGCCGCGACCCGACGAAGCCGCGCGCCATCGAACTGCTGGACGGGCAGGCGCGGGCGCTGCGGAGCGAAATCGTGTACGCTCCCGTCGTGGGGCGGGTCACCGCGGGCGAGCCCATTTTGGCGGTGGAGAACATCGAGTCGTACTTCCCGCTGCCGAAGGAGTTTGCGGGCGCCGGCGAGGTGTTCTTGCTGGAAGTGCGCGGCGACAGCATGCGCAATGCAGGAATCCTAGACGGGGACTACGTCGTCGTGCGCCAGCAGCCGGACGCCGTGAACGGTGACATCGTGGTGGCCCTTATCGGCGAGGAGGCTACGGTGAAACGGTTTTTCCGGGAGAACGGCCATATCCGGCTGCAGCCGGAAAACGAAGCGTATGAGCCGATTATCGGCACCGATATTCAAGTGCTGGGGAAGGTCATCGGCGTCTACCGGAAGCTGCACTGAAAAGTCCGGATGCGTACACGCGGCACCCCGTCGAGCCGCCCCGCGGCGGCTGCCTTTACGACGAGGGCTCCGCCCCGCCTCCGGACCGTTTGCGAGGATGATAGGTAGGACGAGTGCTGTTCGGGCGCCTGGTTTATGAACTCGCCTCTAGGGGCACGCGCTCGTCGGCGGCCGCGTTGCCGCCCGCCCCAGCGCCTTGCGCGCCGATGATGCAGAAGAACATCTCCAGGGCTTGCCGCTTGCCCTTCGTCGCCGCGGTGTCC
>PKQS01000006.1 GCA_017577945.1 Bacillota bacterium | reverse complement strand
TTGTCCCCGCGCGGCGGCCGGCACAGGGTGGCCGCCCCCCCCCCGGTCCGCTGGGGCCCGGGGGGGAGGTTATAAAGAGTCTTTCCCCGCGTGGCCGGCCTCCCCTTCGGCGGGGCGCCCGAAAGAAGCCGCCATGCCGGCGACAGCGGGCCCCGGGGGTTGACGACGTTGGTCGGGTTGAACCCGTCCGCGGTGCCCCAGCTGATCACCTGGCGGCCGATCCTGAGGTCCGCGGCGTCCAGGTATACGTCGGCGTACGCCTCATCCAGCTCGAGCGATGCTGTCTCTTCACCCGCCGGAACGGCCGCACGGACGGCCGCGTCAAGGCCGATATGCACTTTCCCGGACCCAAACCGCCGCTCGACGTCGAGCTCGGCGCAGAGCGCGTTTTCGACCAGCTCTTCTTCCGTGTACCCGTATCCCAACTGATAGCTGATCTTGCCGCGCAGCGCGGCCTCCTGGGCGTCCGCGGCGGGCGCCGCTCCCGCCGCCAGCGCCAAGAGCAGCGCCCAGCAGGCCGCACCCCTTGCGATGCGCAGGGCGCGCACTGCCATCTCCTCCTTATCCGTTACCGCATCTTCAGCCGCCGCGCCGCGATCGCCTCGCGCGGCCGGCTCGCCGCGTGCTTGAGCGCGGCCGTCACCGCCTGAGGTACCGCAGCGTGAAGTACTCGTCCGGCACCGGTTCGTCGCTCGTCTCGAGCACCCGGATGACGGTGCGGCTGCCGGTGTTTTCACTGCGCATGGTGATGAGGTGCGGCCGCCACCGGCCCCGGCTGTCGAGCCTTAGGTCCTCATTCACCAGGTATTTCTCGAGGTTCCCCTGCCGGTCGTAAAACTCCACGCGCAGCGGGATGTACTGCTCCTGCCAGACCCACATCTTGATGGCGCTGTATTTGCTGTCGGCGCTGCGGGGCGTAAGGCGCAGCACGTAGGTCTCCCGCTCCTGATACCTTTCGTCGCGCAGCCGCTCGGCGTCGTAGTTGCGCGTGAAGGTGCCGAGGCTTCCGATCTCTTCAAACGTAAAGTCGGTTCCCATGAAGTTGTCCTGGGCCGCGCTGCCCGCGATGCGGCGCTCCCGGCCTAGGGCGGGCAAGTACAGCCACATGAGGGTTTCGTCTTCCTCGTCGATGGTCAGAAACTTGGTCCCGGCCACGTCCGCGGGCGTCAGGTACTCCAGGAGCTGGTTGGCGCCGTGGGGCGTTTCCTGGCGATAAAACGCCAGGCGATGGGACCGTTCCTGCCCCCGGGCGTTGATGGTGACGAGCTCGATCGTGGCGCTGCCGCTGCCGACAAAGGCCGTCCCTTCCAGTTCTGCCAAGATCTCATCGGCTGTGAGTTCGGCCGCGGCCGCGCCAAGAGCCGTCGCCAACACTAAGGCCAAGGCAACGATCCAGGAGACGACCCTCGCCGAGCTGTTTGTGAAAGTGGATTTCGCAAGAGAGGCACTCATCGCTGTCACTTCATCCTCACTCCTTCGCGGTGATCTTCCTTTCACTCGCCAACACCAACAGCGCCGGCAGCACGGTCAATGCGGCCGCCGAGGAGACGCCCATGGTCAGGGCGATCAAAAACCCAAAGGTCCGAAGCGGCGGAAACGTCGACAAGAGCAGGACGAGAAACCCGGCGGCCACAGCAGCGGCATTTAAAAGGACTGCCCGCCCCGTCGTGGCCAACGTGGTGACGGCCGCTTCTCGTGGGCTC
>PKQS01000005.1 GCA_017577945.1 Bacillota bacterium | reverse complement strand
CACCGCGCCACGTTTCCGGGAACAGGCTTTTCCATGATTCGGGCCAGCGCCTTCGCTAGAATCGGAGGTTTCGACGAGACTTACTACTTCTACAACGAAGACTTGGACTGGGCCGAACGGGCCCGGAGAGCTGGCCTGCGGTTTGAATACATCCCAGAGGCCTCTGTCACCCATTACGGCAGTCAGGGGCGCCGGCACAACGTTTCCCGGATTCGGCGTGAGCTCTACCGGGCCAACCTCTACTATTATCGTCGGCACTATCCGGCGCTTGCACCGCTGGCATACCTAGGGCAACTGCTAGCGCTCCGTTGGGGCCAATGGCTCCGGCGACGTTGGTTGGAGAAACTGTCTGTCCAGAGAGGCACCACGGGAAGTGGAGGCCGGTCTGATGAGACGACGGAGGTCGCCGTAGCCAGTGAGGTGGCGTCGGAGGCCGCTCGGTGGCAGCAGGAACTAGCGGACTTGGAGGCGGCCATCGCGCGACTGCGAGCAGAGTACCGGAATCCAACCGCACCGCGGATACCCACGTTCGAAATCCCCACAGCCGGGCTTCGTCTGACCAAGTTGACTCCCCAGCAGGCTGAGATGGGGGACGCAGGCCCCGGGAAAAGCACAGGCTAGGCGTCCATGTGTCGCAGAGGCGCCTACACTCGGCGCTTCGCTTCACGCCGCGGCGCGTTTCCAACTCCGCGCCGCCAGGACCAGCGACAGGACGGCGGCCACGTAGGGCACCATCAGGATGAGCTGCGTTGGTGCGCCCGTGCCTTGGAAGCGGATGGCGGCCGACTCGGCCAGGCCGAAGAGCAGCGCCGCCAGCAGCACGCCCACGGGCGTCGAGCGGCCGAAGAAGATGGCCGCCAAGGCGATAAAGCCGCGGCCGGATATTCGCCCACCGCCCGGATGCGCAGCCCCACGCGCGTGTGATACAGCATGACATGCAGCACCGGCACCGACAAATAGGCGAGGAAGAAGAGCCAGTTGTTGCCGCCCAGAAGCCGGCCCAGCAGCGGCAGCGCGTCCGCGAAAGGCAGCCGCACTTGCGGAAACAGCGCGATGTCCGGGGACACGAACGCGCCCCGCGTGCCGAACACTTGCTGCATGAGCACGATGGTCAAGCCGCCCGCCAGCAAGTTCAGCGCCAGGCCCGTCATGATCGGATCCGACCGCAGCCGCAAGGCAAACAGGGCGAACACCGCCGCCATCAGCAGCCCCGCCGCCACAAACCCCGCGTCAAACAGTTCCCACACGTTGCGTCCCTCCCCGGCGCTTGCCGATGAGCTCCATCAGCGCTTGGGCGCTGATGAAAAGCAAGATGATGGCTTGCAGCACCGTGGCCAGGCTCCGGTCGATGTCGGTCATGCGCTCGACGGCGAAAAAGCCGTTCTTGAGCGCGCCTAAGAACAGGCCCGCCGCGATCATGCCCAAGGGGTCGGTGCGGCCCAGCAGCGCCGCCAGGATGCCTTCGAAGCCGATGCCCGTCGAGAATTGGGAGACGAAGCGCCGGTTCGTGCCCAAGATTTCCAGCCCGCCGGCCAGCCCGGCGATGGCGCCGCTGATCAGGAACGCGCTCAGCATGACACGCCGCGTCCGCACCCCGATGTAGCGGGCAAACTCCGGATTGGCGCCCGTCGTCTCCAGCTCGTAGCCCCACACCGTGCGCTTCAGGAGAACGGCCATGAGCACCGCCACGCCGACGGAGACGACAATGGCCCACGTGAGCGGGTATCTGGCGACGAAACGGGCGATGGACGCGGTGGCGGCTACGCGGGGCGTCTGGATGAGCAAGGCTCGCGTCGGATCGCCGCCGAAGTAGATGACGAGCACGAGGTAGTCGGTCAGAAGCGTGCCGATGTAGTTGAACATCAGGGTCGTGACGATTTCGTTGACGTTGTAGTAGATGCGCAGGATGGCAGGGATGAGGGCGAACAGGGCGCCGGCCAGGCAGGAGGCCAGGATGGCCAGCGGTAGGTGGACGGCCATGGGTGCAGCCAGTTCGACGCCCACCAGCGCCGCGGCCAGGGCGCCCATGTAAATTTGCCCGTCGCCGCCCATGTTGAAAAGCCCGGCGCGATAGGCGACGGTGACGGCCAGGCCCGACAATATCAGCGGCGTGGCCCAGCGCAGCGTAGTCAGCGTATTGCCCAAGGTCCCGAAGGCGCCCCACCACAAGTTGCGGTAGAGGTCCAGCGGGTTGCGCCCCATGGACCAAACCAACAGCCCGCCGATGAGCAGGGCGGCTGCGATGGGAATCAGAAGGCGCAGCAGGCTGTGCACCAGGTCTCGGACGTTCACGATGCCGTCGCCCCCGTCATCATGAGGCCAATTTCGTGCTCTACGCCCGGGCCCGGCACCGTTTCGCCGACAACCCGCCCTTCATACAGCACGATAATCCGGTCGCTCATCTCAATCACTTCCGTTAGGTCTTGCGACACCAGCAAGATGCCGCATCCTTGCCGGGCCGCGTCCAATAGCCGCCGGCGGATGGCCTCGACCGAACCGATGTCGACCCCTTGCGTCGGGTCTTCCGCGATGAGCAGTTTGGGCCCGGTGGAAAGCTCCCGGCCGACGACCAGCTTTTGCAAGTTGCCGCCTGACAGGGTCAGCGCCGGCGCGTCCACGCCGGGCGTGCGGACGTCGAAGCCGTCCACGATCTCCTGCGCCAGGCGCGCGGCTTCTTTCATCTTCAGCCAGCCTCGCCGCTGCAGGCGGTCGCCGCGGTAGTGGACCGCCATGGCGTTGTGCAGCACGCTGCGGCTGGGCGCGGTGCCGCGCCCGCGGCGGTCTTGGGGGATGTAGGCGAGGCCGGCTTGCCGGCGGGCGTGAGGGTCCAGATGGGTCACGTCGCGGCCGGCGATGCGGATGACGCCGCCGGTGACGGGCCGCAACCCTACCAGCGCCTCTACCAGTTCGGCCTGGCCGTTGCCGGAAATGGCCGCCACGCCGACGATTTCGCCGGGCGCTACGGTCAAGTCGATGGGCCCCACGGAAGCCCGCTGGCCGCGGGCCCTACGGCCGTGCGCCGTGCCGCGGGGCGTCGTCAAGCCGCGCACTTCCAACACCGGTGCGGGCGGAGACTCCGTCGGGTCCGGTCTAACAGTCGTCGCTGCGCCCTCGGGCCCAGGTTCCCCCGGCGCTGCCGCGAGCGAAATGGTCCGCTCTCGCTTCGGCATGCGGATCTCCCGGCCCACCATCAGGCGCGCCAGCTCGTCCACGGACGTTTCCCGAGCCCGCACGGTGCCGGTGACCCGCCCGTCCCGCAGCACCGTGATCCGGTCGCACACCGCCATCACTTCCCGCAGCTTGTGCGAGATGAACAAGATGGTGCGGCCGGAGCGGGCCAGGTCTTGCAGCGTCTTGAGGAGCGCTTCCGCTTCCTGCGGGGCCAGGACGGACGTGGGCTCGTCGAAAATCATAATGCGCGAGTCCTGCAGCAGGCACTTGAGAATCTCCACCTGCTGCTGCACGGCGACGGGCAGCGTTCGCACCACGGCGTGGGGGTCGATGCGGAAGCCGTGGGCGGCCGCGAATTCCCGGATGCGCGCTTCCGCTTCTCGCCGGCGCAAGAGCCCTAAAGGCCCCGTGGGCTCGCTGCCGAGGATGAGGTTGTCCAGCACCGTGAACGACGGCACGAGCATGAAGTGCTGGTGCACCATGCCGATGCCTGCGTGGATAGCCTCGGCCGCCGAGCGGAACTTCTTCAGCTCGCCGAACACCTTCACCGTGCCTGCATCGGGGCTGAGCACGCCCGCCAGGATGTTCATCAGCGTCGACTTGCCCGCGCCGCTGGTGTCCGACACGTTCACGGGGAAGGCCGGCTGCGCAAACAGGTCGTGGCCGTCGAAGACCACCGCTCCCTCGGCACCGCACTTGACCACCCAGCACTGCACGGCCGGGTGGACGCGGGCGAGGGCGCGGGCGAGCGTTTCCGCGTCCCCTTGCGCAGCGCGCTCTTCACCCCACGCCCGCAGCAGCATGCGGGCTTCCTTTTCGCTCAGAAGCACTTCGTGCGCCGTGCGGACCAGCCGGTGCAGCCGCTGGGCCAGCGAAGCGTCCACTTCATCGCCCGGCACCCGCACATTCGGGTCGCAAAAGATGCGCATCCCTTGCCGCGCCCCCAGCTCCGCCGCCCGCTCGCCGGCCTGCGTCAGCGGCTCGTCCAGCGCCAGGATGCCGTCGAGGAACAGCGCGGGCACGCCGACGACGGCCAGCGAAAAGGGGCGACCGTCTTTCGTCTTCACAGCCTGCACTCTCTCCACGGCCAGGGCTCCCTTCCGTCGGCTTCAGCTTTTGACCCGCTCGACCAGCGCCGCGGCGATGGGCGCAAAGGACACGCCGTTGACTTGTTCGAACTGCTGGACGAGCTGCGCCGGGATGGCCGCCGCGCCCCGCAGCGCCCCGGCGATGGCGCCGGAGATGGCGGCCAGCGAGTCGGTGTCGCCGCCGGCGTTGGCGCTGAGGACGATGGCCTCGAAGGGGTCGCCTTCGGCGATGATCAGCACGCCCACGACGAACGGAATCGTTTCGATCATGAAGGCGCCGGTGCCGACGGCGCGGGCGAGGACGTCGCGGCGCTCGGCGGGGGAGCCTTTCGCCTTGGTGACCACATCCAGCGCCCAGTGCATGCGGTCCACCAACGACGGGTTAATCTGCGCCGCCATCACTTCCCACGGCACGCGACCTTCGGTGGCGAGCGCGATGACTTCTTTGGCGCGGTGCGTGCCTTCCTCGGCGCCTAAGAACATGGCGTCGAGCACGCCCTCCAGCGTGGCGTCGGGCTTCAGCGCCTCCGCGATGCCGCACGCGACGGCCGCGGCGCCGGCAATGGCCACGTCGGTGAGGTGCGTAGGGGCGCAGGTTTCGATGACGTCGTCCAGCACGTCCTCCGGTTTGCCGGCGTGGATGCAGCCCACGGGGGCGATGCGCATGGCGGCGCCGTTGGTGTTGCCGCGCAGGCCCGTCTGGTACGGATCCGCGCCCTCGCGGAGCCGGCGCAGGGCATAATTGGTGCTGGGACCCATGTGGTCCAAGCTGGAGAGGTCCAGGTTTTCCGCCCATTTCAGCAGGCCCTGGGCGATGTCGGGGGCTTTGAAATTGGGCTTTTCAATGATGACCTGGGCCACCACCAGCGTCTGCTCGGTGTCGTCGGTCATGGACCCTGCCGGCAGGTCGCGCAGGGGGTGCCATTCCGGCGTCTTGTGGAACGTGCGCACTTCGCCGTATAGCGCCTTGATTTGCTCCGGCGTCAAGAACTCCGTCGGCATGCCCAGGGCGTCGCCGACGCCGACGCCGTAGAGGCAGCCTAGCACTTTCTCGTACAGGGACATCGTCAACCCTCCGCATCCGTTTCTCCGCGCCAAGGGGCGGAGAGGCGAGAGCCGGGCTGGCAAGCGCCCGGCTCTCGCCGGAGGTGGGGACGGTTGGCTTGGTGGCGTTGCCCTACCGCGTGTCCGTCGTCCGCGGGACCACGATCTCGCCGCGCTTGATGCGCTCCCGGGCCTCCTCGATGGCCTGGAGCACGTGCGGGTTTTCGTTACCGCCCACGAAACCGACGTGCTTGGTCTTGGTCGCGTAGGCAGCGGCGATGCCGGCCAGGTAGCAGCCTTCCTGGGGCTCCATGACGACGGAGAGCATGTTGGGCAGACCCGCCGTGATGGCCGAGTCGACGAGGATAAACGTGGTGTCCGGGTACATTTGGGCCACTTCGATCATCGGCTCGGCGAAATAGTCGTGGAGCGCCAGGATGATGTCGTAGCCCATCTCGGCCGCGGCCACCAGTTGGGTCTCGTACTCGCTCAGATCCGTGGCCTCGATGAGCGTCACTTCGAGGCCGAAGTCGCGGGCGGCGTCCTGGAGACCCGAGTAGGCCAGGGCGTCGAAGGGCGTGCCGGTGCCGTAGGGCGAGATCATCACCGCCCGCTTGGCGGCGGCGGACGCCGGTAGCGCTCCCGCCAGCACCAGCCCTCCGCTCAGCATGACGACGAGACCGACCAACAACGCAACCTTTGCCCACTGGCTCGTCCTGCGCATCGCTTGATACCTCCCTCGCTTAAACTCGCTTGTCATGGCTCCGTGGACCGTTTTCCTGTGCGCCGCCTTGGTCGCCGCCGGCGCTTTCGTCATTCGGATCCGCGGGCGCATGCGTCGCCCGTCCCCGCGGGCGCCTGCGTCACTCGGCCCGCAGGGTGACCGAGTACACGTACCGGTCGGAGCGGCACAGCTCTTCCAGGTACCCGACCGGTGTGTTGTCCGCTCGGTAGAAGACGCGCAGGTTTTTCAGGAGCGGAAAGCCCGGCGGCACCTTCAGGAGCTGCGCGATGCGCTCGTCGGCGGTAACGGCGCTGATGGTCATCTCGGCTCTGGAGATCACCACGCCGGCTCGTTCTTTCATCAGGGCAAACAGAGAACCGGTGAAATCGTCTTCGGGCGTCAGTCCCAGCCACTCGGGCAAGTACTCTTTGACGTAGAAGACGGGCTCGCCGTCGATGGCCCGCACGCGCACGAGCAGCAGGACGCGGTCGGCGGAGCGGGGCCACGCCAGGGCGCTGCGCACCGCGGGCGGCGGCTCCACCCACGAGGCCTCCAGCACTTGCGTCTGGACGGTGCGGCCTTGGGCCCGCATTTCTTCGGTGAGGCCTACAAGGCGCGGTAGGTGCTCGGGGATGGGGGGCCGCACGAGAACGGTGCCCAAGCCGCGACGCCGCTTGATGATGCCCATGTCGACCATCGCGTCCAGGGCTTGTCGGACCGTGGTGCGGCTGACTTTGTATTCGTTGCACAGCTCTTTTTCGGTCCAGAAGCGGTCGCCGGGCTTCATCCCAGATCGGATGATGCGGTCGATCAGCGCTTCTTTCAGCTGAAAGTGCAGTGGGATGGGACTGTCGTGATTTAGCCCCAGGCGCGGCGGATTGGCGCCGTTCCCTGCGCCTGCTGCTTCGTGATGGGGTTCCCGGTCACAGGCTGCACGTTTCCCCGGACCGCGGTCGATGTCCGCGTCGTTTTCACGGGGCTGTGCCGTGCGCATGCGAGCTCACCGTCCGGGCGTCAAAGTTGTAATGTCATGACATTATTACTATTACCCGGGACGAACGGAAATCCTTCTTGGCGCTCGCGTTTTTGGGCCTCGTTTGGGCGATATTTGTGCGAGCCTCGGCTGCGGCGACGGCGTAGTTCCTAACATGACGGCGTCACGTGGGCCAGCGCCGCCGCCGGATCGAAATCTTCACCGTGAGAAAACACCCCGGGTCCAGGGACCAAAACGATGGGCCGGAACGGGCAGGTTTTTCTGACCTCGGGGAGTCGTGATAACGCACATGAGGTCGAGACCCAGACCGTTCAGGGTTCCAGCACGGGGTGCATCCCTCTCGGGCTACGGCGAGAATCAACGGGTTTCCCCCGGACACGTCGAAGTGAAATCTACAATCACCACCAATCAAGCCTTCAGGCCGGCCGAAAGGTCTACCCATGTTGGATTGGGCGCGGCCCATGGGCAAGCGCTCTTCACCGACGCGCGATTCGTGTGCGAACCCCAAGTGGTGGCGAAATCCCCGGGAGGTTCGCCACCGGCTCTGCACGGGCGTTTTGCTTATTTTTGGGTCTTTTGGGCACATCGAAAAATACGTGTCTACGAGGAGGTTCGCAAAACGCGCCCTCGAAATATCGATCGAAAGCCGCACTTAGGGCGCCACCGTCGCGCCCCGCGCGGGCGCGTGGATTGAAACTTCGTGGCAGCCGAGTACACTTCGGCGCCCGGCTCGTCGCGCCCCGCGCGGGCGCGTGGATTGAAACTCGCGGATCTCGTCGGGCAGTTCGTTGAGCAGCTCGTCGCGCCCCGCGCGGGCGCGTGGATTGAAACAAGTAGCTGAGGTCGTGATTGCCCGTAATGAACGTGTCGCGCCCCGCGCGGGCGCGTGGATTGAAACTCGACGGCCTCCTCGGCCGTCATCCAGGTCTCGGGTCGCGCCCCGCGCGGGCGCGTGGATTGAAACCATCGCGTGCGCCAACACAACGCAGTCCCGGATGTCGTCGCGCCCCGCGCGGGCGCGTGGATTGAAACCGCATCGTCGGGCAGCAGGTCACTGAGCTGCAGCGTCGCGCCCCGCGCGGGCGCGTGGATTGAAACTCAGGCGTGACGTCGGCGGGGTCAATGGCCACCAGTCGCGCCCCGCGCGGGCGCGTGGATTGAAACACGCCCACCCCGCGCCACGTGGAGGCGGCGGCTGTCGTCGCGCCCCGCGCGGGCGCGTGGATTGAAACAATGGCGACGTGAGCGTGTCCGGCAGCGAGTGCAAGTCGCGCCCCGCGCGGGCGCGTGGATTGAAACTTGTGGTAGCCCACAGACTGCCCGCCAACGACGAGTCGCGCCCCGCGCGGGCGCGTGGATTGAAACCCGAGCGACCCTAGGATGGACTGCACGCCCTGGCGTCGCGCCCCGCGCGGGCGCGTGGATTGAAACCGCAGACCATCCGGTATATTTCGGAGCCCACGTTGTCGCGCCCCGCGCGGGCGCGTGGATTGAAACCCCTCAAAACCCAGGACCAATCTCAACCGCCCAATGTCGCACCCCGCGCGGGCGCGTGGATTGAAACGCGTCCTCCAGGCTGATGACGTCGAATGCGCCGAGTCGCGCCCCGCGCGGGCGCGTGGATTGAAACCACTTGATGACGTTGCCACCGACGTACACGCTGCCGTCGCGCCCCGCGCGGGCGCGTGGATTGAAACCGCATGCTCGCCCATCACCATCGCCTCCCGCATATCGTCGCGCCCCGCGCGGGCGCGTGGATTGAAACCGCATCGTCGGGCAGCAGGTCACTGAGCTGCAGCGTCGCGCCCCGCGCAGGCGCGTGGATTGAAACCTTCAAATGGGATGGCATCGCCGCGGGACCTGACGTCGCGCCCCGCGCGGGCGCGTGGATTGAAACTGGTGGCCTTACTG
>PKQS01000004.1 GCA_017577945.1 Bacillota bacterium | reverse complement strand
GGCGTGTACGTGCTGAGCTCGTTGTTCGCCACCTTGGGCGGGCTGGCGCTGGCCGCGCGGATGTATTCGGGCGATCCGACGGCGGGGAATCCGTTCACCATGACGTCGGTGGCCGCCGTGCTCATCGGCGGCACGACGTTCGAAGGCGGGCGGGGCGGCATTCCGGGCACGGTGCTGGGCGTCTTCGTCATCGGGCTGCTGTCCGTCTCGCTGAACTTGCTCGGTGTGTCGCCGTTCATCCAGGACATCGTGTCCGGCGCCATCGTGGTGCTGGCTGGTCTGTACAGCTCCCTCCGCAAGTGACGGGGGCAAGGTCCGAAGGGAACGATAGCCGTGGGAGAACCGATCCGACCGTTCACCGACAGCAAGGGGCAAGAAGCTGCCGTCGCCCGTTCCCGGACACGCCGCCTCGGGCTGAGCCGTGAGACGCGCATCTACTGGTCGCTGACGGCCGTCATCGTGGTGCTGGCGGTCGTTTCCGGCGTGCTGCGCTCCAAGGCCACAAGGAGCCGTGTCGTCGTCATCGCCAGCCCCGTCTACCGTGACGGCGCCGTCGGCGGCGTGGTGTGCGGCGCGATCTTGACGGATTCCCTGCTCGATCGCATCCGCGGCCTGCAGCTGCACGACGGGATCGAGGCGTATCTGGTCGACGGCGAGGGGAAAGCGGCCACGCCGGCGCGTTCGGTGAGCAGCCTCGATGCGCCTGTTGAAACCGAGGGGGTGGCGGCGCTGCTGCGGCGGGAGAACGGCACGGGCCGCTATGCCAACGCCGCCGGCGTGCTAGTGCTGGGCGTGTACCGCTACCTCCCCGAGATCGGGTGGGGCTTCGTCCTCGAGCTGGACGAAACGCACGCGCTCGCTGCCGTCAACGACTTGGTGCGGAGGCTCGTCACCTGGCTGGGCATCGGCGCCTTGGCCACGTTGGCTCTGGCCGCGGCGGATGAGGTCAGCGGGGCCACGGAGGAGATGGCGGCGTCCAACGAAGAAGTGGCGGAAGCGGGCAAGGCGCTGGCGGCCATGGCGCGGCGCCTCGAGGAGTGGGTCCGGCGGTTCCGGATGTAGGCTTCGCGCCGGCATGATATACTCGAAATCGGCAGGGAATCGCGACACGGCTTCAGAGGCGGTCTTTCTAGGAGGACTTGGGGTGGCGAAGCGCACGCGCACGTCGACGTTCGGGAGCTCCCGGCGCGAAAGCCATGATTCGTCGACCTTTTACAACCGCAGTTTGTATCAGGTGCCGCCGGAGCCGGTCTTCGCCGGCGCCTTCGGGAGCTCTGGGGGCGCGCGCCGCAGCATCCCGCCTCGCCCGCTGGACGAATTCGTCGATCGCGTGTACTGCCATACCGCCGAGGACATGTACCACGTCCCCGATGCCTCGGTAGCGTTGGCCTTTACGTCGCCGCCGTACAACGTCGGCAAGGATTACGACGCCGACCTGTCCCTGAGTGAGTACCTCGACCTGATCACTCGCGTGGGGCGGGAAGTGTACCGGGTCCTAAAGCCCGGCGGACGCTACGTGGTGAACATCGCCAACCTGGGCCGCCAGCCGTACGTCCCGCTGCACGCCTACTTTTACGCCCGGCATATGGAAATCGGCTTCCTGCCGGCCGGCGAAATCATCTGGCGCAAGGGGAAGGGCATGAGCAACAGTTGCGCCTGGGGAACGTGGCTGTCCGCCAAGGCGCCTCGGCTGCGGGATATCCACGAATACTTGCTCGTATTCGTAAAGGAGCGCTTCAGCCGGCCCGACCAAGGTGAAAGCGACATTTCCAGGGAAGAGTTCCTGGCGGGCACGCTGTCGGTGTGGGACATCCCGCCCGAATCGGCGCGGCGCGTCGGGCACCCGGCGCCTTTTCCCGTGGAGCTGGCCGAGCGCGTGATCCGGCTCTTTTCCTACAAAGGCGACATCGTCTTGGACCCCTTCAACGGCTCCGGCACGACGTGCGTCGCGGCGAAGCGGACGGGACGGCACTACATCGGCTACGACGTCGATCCTGAGTATTGTGCCCTGGCCGAGCGGCGGCTGAGCCAAACCTGAAGGGGGCGAGGAACATGGAGACGCGGCCTGAGGCTGCGGAACGGCAAGCGTTGCCATGGAGCCGGCCTTCGCCGGAACAGAAGCCGTTGCTCTGGGCGCGCGTCGCGGCCGACGCGCTGACGTTTTCACGGCTTGTCGCCGGCGTCGGGCTGGCGCTGTGGCCGTGGCAACAGGCGACGCGGTCGCTGGCGGTCTTGTTCCGCTGGAAACTGGCGCTCTGGACGGCGGACGCGCTGGACGGCGCGCTGGCGCGCCGTTCGCAGACGGCGCCGTCGTGGCTTGGACGCGCGGACATCTGGATTGACGCCTTGGTGACGCTGTGCACCGGCGTGGCCCTGGTGCGCATCGGGTTGCTGCCCGCCGGCTGGCTGGCGGCGTGGGTGGGCTTGTGCGGGCTGCTGTACGTGGCGCGGCCCGTCGGCACAGTGCTGCTCGTGTTCATGTTCCCGCTGCACGCGGCGCTGGTCGTGCTGGCTGTAGCGCACCGGTTGCCCGAGGCTTGGGTCTTCCTCGTCTGGGTGTCCATCCTGGCTTGGGTGAAATGGGACCGGCTGAAGTACGACATTGACTTGTTCGTCCGCGGGCTGCCCGAGGGACCGCGGCGCTGGGTGTGGTCGTGGCTGCCCGATTTCCTGCGGATGACGCCCAACGAGCGGGCGGAGCACGCGGAGGAGCCCGAGGAATGACGATTCGGGAGCACGCGGCGGCAGCCTTCGTGTTCTTGCTGGGCCTTTTCATCGGAAGCTTTCTCGGGGCCGCGTCGTATCGCATCCCGCGCGGCATCTCCATCGTCTGGCCGCCGTCCGCGTGTCCCGCCTGCCGGGCTCGGCTGGGTGCGGCCGACCTCATTCCTGTGGCCAGTTACTGGCTCCTCCGCGGCCGCTGCCGGCATTGCGGCGCGCCTATCTCCAAGCGCTACGTCGTCATCGAGCTGCTGACGGGGGTTCTGTTCGCCGGCGTGTATGCGGCGGCCACGCGGGGATTCGGCGCCGCCCCGGACTGGGCCGGGTTCGGTGCGGGGGCGTCGCTGGCGTCTCTCCTGTTGCTGATGGCCGTCATCGATCTCGAGCACATGCGCCTGCCCGATACCGTCAACGCGGCGGGTGCCGTCATAGGCTTCGGCTTGGCGCTGCTGGGCGCGGGCGTCGTGACGCCCGCGCATGCGTTATACGGCGCCGCGCTGGGATTCCTCGTCGTCGTAGTATGTGAGTCAATAGTACTGGGGCATTCCCCGATTGCGGTGGATCGTGCGGATACGAATTGAAAGGACGGGTGGCGCGAGCCGTAAAGGCCCCGGGCGGTAGCGCCCGGGGCGCGGGGCTGGAAAAAGAAGGGACGAGAAGCCGGTCTTCCGAACGTGTTGTGTCGGCCAAAAACACCACAGGAAGGGGCTTCTCGTCATGAACGAACTTCGCAAGCAACTCGGCTTTTCCCTGCAGGAACTGGAGGCCGGACTTTTCACGTGGATGGCTCACCAATTTGCCGATGTGCTGGTGAAGGCCCTGGAGCAAATCGACGATTGGCTGGCCGAACAGCGGGACCGGCGTCGCTTTCGCATGCGGGACATGCAGCCACGCAC
>PKQS01000003.1 GCA_017577945.1 Bacillota bacterium | reverse complement strand
CCTGTTCCTACAGCGCGCGCGTCGCGTGGGGCCTAGTGGGCGCGGCCGCTTTCCCCCCGCCCGGGGGGGGCGCCCCCCCGGGGGCTCGGGAGACTCGGGGAGGGCCACCACCGCCGCGAGCTGCGCGTAATAGTTCTGCCCGTCGAAGCCGAAGGCGCGCTCCGTCTTCATGTCCGCGAGGGCGCGGATGTCGCGCGCCTTGGGTCGTTTACCGAGGCGCGGCTTGCCCGCGGGCGCGGGGGAGAGGATGCCGCGTCCGGTGGCCGTCCCGCGGGGCCCGGTTCCCGTGGACGGGAGGAAGCGGCGGTTTGAAACGCATCGTCAGCGTGAGCCTCGGCTCCTCGCGGCGCAACCACCGCGCGCGCCTGGAGCTACTGGGTGAGACCATCGAGATCGAGCGCATCGGCACCGACGGCGACATGCAGAAGGCCATCGCCCTGATCCGCGAGCTGGACGGAAAGGTCGATGCCTTCGGCATGGGAGGCACGGACCTCTACCTGGTCGCCGGCCGGCGCCGCTATCTGTTGCACGCCTCCCTGCCGCTGGCGCGGGCGGCGGTGCGGACGCCCATCGTCGACGGCAGCGGGCTCAAGAACACCCTGGAACGCCGGGTCATCCGCTACCTGCGGGAGGAAGGGCTGGTCGATTTTCGCGGGCGGACGGTCCTGATGGTGGCGTCGGTGGACCGCTTCGGCATGGCCGAGGAGCTGGCCAAGACGGGCTGCGACCTCATCATCGGCGACCTCATGTTCGTGCTGGGCCTCCCCGTCCCGCTGCGGTCTTTGGGGACGTTTGTGCGAGTGGCCCGGCTGCTGGCGCCCATCGTCGTGCAGCTGCCCATTTCGGTGCTGTATCCGACGGGTGAAAAGCAGACGGCCACCAAGCCCAAGTTCCAGAAGTACTACCAGTGGGCCGACGTCATCGCCGGCGACTTCCATTTTATCCGCCGCCACATGCCCGACGATCTCACGGGCAAAACCGTCATCACCCAGACCATTACGAAGAAGGACGTGGACGAGCTGAAGCGGCGCGGCGTGCGCCTCCTGGTCACCTCCACGCCCGAGCTGAACGGCCGCTCCTTCGCCACCAACGTCATCGAGGCGCTGCTCATCGCCGTGTCGGGCCGCGGCCGGGAGCTGGCGCCCGAGGAGTATTTGGCCCTCATCGACGAGCTGGATCTGCGTCCCCGCATCGAACAGCTGAACGACTGAGCGTGCGCCGCCGGCGCGGCGGACGGCGCGGCGGTTGCGCTGCGCGGCGGAAGCTGGTATACTGCACGTGTGCACAGTTTTGTGCACAAGCCTGCGGCCCGCCAGGCCGCCGCGGCCGGCACCGCCCGGCGCCGGCCGGATTCCGGGAGGGTTTACTTTGGAACATCCGTTTCCTCGATACGTCAATCCGCACCTGGGCGAGCTGCTGCGCACGGTGCAGCTGGACAAACGCTTCGTGCGGGGCGAAGGCGCGTGGCTCTGGGACGCCGACGGCCGCCGCTATCTGGACTTCATCGCGGCCTACGGCGCGCTGCCCTTCGGGTTCAACCCGCCGCGCATCTGGGACGCGCTGGAAGAAGTGCGGCGGACGGGTGAGCCCAGCTTCATTCAACCCTCCTACCTGGACGCGGCGGGCGAGCTGGCGCGCCGGCTCATCGAGCTGACGGGCGGCGACCTGGACTACGTGACCTTTACCAACAGCGGCGCGGAGTCCACCGAGGCCGCCATCAAGCTGGCCCGGGCCGCCACGAGGCGGAAGCGCATTCTCGCGACGAAAAACAGCTTCCACGGCAAGACCATGGGCGCGCTGTCGGCCACCGGCCGCAACAGCTACCAGGACGCGTTTTACGTGCCCTTCGAAGGGTTCGACTTCGTGCCCTACGGCGACGTGGACGCGATCCGGGAAGCGCTGGCGGCGCGGCCGGGCGAGTACGCGGCCGTGATGCTGGAGCCCATTCAGGGCGAAGGCGGCATCGTGGTGCCGCCGCCGGGGTATCTGAAAGCCGTGGAGGAGCTGGCCCGGGAGCACGGCGCGCTGTTCGTGCTGGACGAAGTGCAGACGGGTCTGGGCCGCACCGGCGTCATGTTCCGCTACCAGACCGAAGGCGTCAAACCTGACGTGGTGACGCTGGCGAAAGCTTTGGGCGGCGGGCTGTTCCCCATCGGCGCCATGCTGTGC
>PKQS01000002.1 GCA_017577945.1 Bacillota bacterium | reverse complement strand
GACCTGGTCTGTCTTCATACAATTGGATACGATACAATTGGAGGCGTCGGAATTGTTCCGACGCCGCAGGCGATGACGGGGAGAGTAGCCGCGGAAGGGCGGCCTGAGCGAGCCGGGGAATGGTGCGAGCCCGGCGGCCGCGGCCGCGGTGAAGATCACCCCGGAGCCGCCCACCGAACGCTTCGCCGGCCGCGCCGGCGGAGTCAGTAGACTGGGCCGGCCGGCCGCCGTTACCGGCCGCACGAGAGGAACGCCGGCGAGGGCGCCGCGGGTGGCGGCGGGCTCCGGCGTTCAATAAGGGTGGTACCGCGGGCAGACAAACCCGTCCCTTTGTGGGACGGGTTTTTTGTTTAGGAGGTGGCGTGATGGAGACGAACGAGAAACTCGACTACCGGGAGACGTTGCAGCTGCCGCGCACCGACTTTCCGATGCGGGCCAACTTGAGCCGGCGGGAGCCGGAGTTTTTGCGCCGCTGGGACGAGGAGCGGATGTACGAGCGCCTGCAGGAGCTGGGGCGCGCGCAGAACCGGCCGGTGTTCATTCTGCACGACGGCCCCCCGTACGCCAACGGTGACATCCACATCGGCACCGCCTTCAACAAGATTTTAAAAGACATCGTGGTGCGCTCGCATTCCATGGCGGGCTATCACGCGCCGTACGTTCCCGGCTGGGACACGCACGGCCTGCCCATTGAGCACGCGATTATTACGCAGAAGAAGATCGACCGCCACGCGATGGATCCGGTGGAGTTCCGCCGGCTGTGCAAAGAGTACGCGCTGCACTACGTCGGCGTCCATCGCGAGCAGTTCCGCCGGCTGGGCGTGTGGGGCGACTGGGAAAACCCGTACTCGACGCTGTCGCCGGAGTACGAGGCGCGGCAGATCGAAGTGTTCGGCGAGATGGCGCGCCGCGGCTACATTTATCGCGGCAAGAAGCCGGTCTACTGGTGCGCCCACTGCGAAACGGCGCTGGCCGAGGCCGAGATCGAGTACCACGACCACCGTTCGCCTTCGGTGTACTTCACGTTCGTGGTGACGGACGGAAAGGGCGTCGTGCCGGACGCGGGCGGCCCGGAAGGCGAAGCCGGCGCGGCCCTGGTGGTGGCCTGGACCACGACGCCGTGGACCATTCCGGCCAACAGGGCGGTGGCGCTGCATCCCGATTACGTCTACGTGCTGGTGGACAGCGACCGGGGCCGGCTACTCCTGGCCGAGGAACTGGCCGGACGCGTGGCCGAGGAGGCGGGCATCCGGCTCGGGGACGTGCTGGGCAAGTGGAAGGGCAAGGAGCTGGAGGGCATCGTCACGCGGCATCCGCTGTACGACCGCGAAAGCCCGCTGGTCTTGGGCGAGCACGTGACGCTGGAGCAGGGCTCCGGCTGCGTGCACACCGCGCCCGGCCACGGCCTGGAGGACTACGAAGTCGGCATGCGCTACGGCCTGGAGGTTTTCGCGCCGGTCACCGGCGACGGCCGCTTCACCGACGAGGCGCCGCCCTACGGCGGTATGAAGCTGGGTGACGCCAACGGGCACATCATCAACGACCTGGAGCGCGGCCGGCGCCTTTTGGCGAAAGACGAGATCGTGCACCAGTACGCCCACTGCTGGCGCTGCCGCAACCCGGTCTACTTCCGCGCGACG
>PKQS01000001.1 GCA_017577945.1 Bacillota bacterium | reverse complement strand
CGCGCGCCCCTCCCGCGGGCGCCCCCGCGCCGGCGGGGGGGGCCGCGTCCGGCGGCGGCATGCACAGCGCCACGGCTGGTCCGCGCCGGACCAGAAGCCCGGCCCGCTCAAAACCGTCCAGAATGTGCTCCAGGCCCGCCGCGTCCACGCCCAGCCGCCGGGCCGTTTCGGCCACGGCGTCGCCGCGGAAGCCGGGCCGGCTCGTGAGCTCGTACAAGTTCAGCCAAGCCAGCACGGCCGGTCCGCCCACGACCGGCTGGTACACGGTGAACAGCTCCCGGGGCACGGCCAGCGGCCACTCCCGCCCTCCTTCCGCCGTCACCGTCCATTGGACGGGCGCAGCAGCGCCTTCCGTGGTCATATCGCAGATCCTACCTCCCGGAAACGTGGTCACCCGCGGCCGCCTCGCGCCGGCGGCGCCGCTCGTGCCGCTCCAAGCCCAGCTGGATCAGACGGTCGATCAGTTCCGGGTACGGCAGGCCGGTGGCTTCCCACAGCTTGGGGAACATGCTGATGCGCGTGAAGCCGGGCATGGTGTTGATCTCATTCACCCAGACGGTCTCCGTCTCCTTGTGCACGAAAAAGTCCACGCGGGCCAGCCCGCTCCCGTCCACCGCCTGAAACGCGGCCACGGCCATGCGGCGCACCTGCTCCGCGGCGGCCTCGCTGATGCGGGCGGGAATAATCAGCTCGGACTCACCCGACACGTATTTGGCTTCGTAATCGTAAAAGTCGCCCGCGGGCACGATTTCGCCCGGAATGGACGCCTCGGGGCGGTCGTTGCCCAGAACGCTGACTTCCACTTCGCGGCACTCCAGCGCCGCCCGCTCCACGATGACTTTGCGGTCGTGGCGCAGCGCCTCCTGCACCGCCGCGTCCAGCCCCTCCGGCGCCGCGACGCGGCTGACGCCGACGCTGGACCCCAGATTGGCCGGCTTGACGAAACACGGATAGCCCAGCTCGTCGCTGATGCGCTCGCGCAGCCGCGCGGCGTCCTCGGCCCACTGCGCGTCGGTGAAAACGATGTAATCCAGCACCGGCAAGCCCGCGTGCCGGAAGGCCATTTTCATGAAGGCTTTGTCCATGGCCACGGCCGAGGCCGCCACGCCGGCGCCGACGTAGGGGACGCCGGCCAAGTCGAACAAGCCCTGGATGGTTCCGTCCTCGCCGTAGGGTCCGTGCAGCACGGGAAAGAAAATGTCCGCGGACGCCAGCGCCGCGGCCGGACCGCTTTCCGCGGGCGCGCCGGGCGCGGCCGCCCGCGCCGGCAGGCCGCCGCCCGCCACCAGGGAGCGGGGCGGGACGGCCCCGTCGGGCACGCGGCCTTCCATGAGGGTCTTGAGCGGATCGCCCCCCACCAGCCAGCGCCCGTCTTTGGCGATGCCCACGGGGATGACTTCGTACCGCTCCTTGTCGATGGCGCTGATGATGCTTTGCGCCGACATGAGCGACACTTCGTGCTCGCCGGAGCGGCCGCCGAAGACGACGGCGACGCGCAGTTTGCCCACCGTTACCACTCCTAATAAAGGCCTCAGAC